>CAZRTY010000140.1:0-5578 GCA_964603055.1 uncultured Rhodothermales bacterium
GGAACACTGGTTCGCCGCACGTGTGACACACCGAACATCAACGACTTCATCCCCCCTATATAAATGAGTTGTGGTTCCTGTGGTAGCGGAGGTGGGTGCGGCACCGGCGATTCCGGGTGCAGCGGCTGCTCTACAAAGGCAGGCACGTCCGCCTGCCCCGCAATGCATGTATACGATTGGCTGGGCGACCTCGGCGTCGGCGGCCCTTCGGTCAGCTATCCGCTCGTCGAGGTCATGTTTAAGAACGGCCGGAAGGATTTCTACCGGAACGTCTCCGAGCTCGACCTCCAGACCGGCGACTTCGTCATCGTCGAAGCCGACCGCGGCATAGACTTCGGAAGCATCCATATGACGGGCGAACTCGTCCGCCTGCGCGTCAAGTCCAAGGAGCTCGACGACGAGAACGACTTCCCGAACGTCATCCGAATCGCCAACCTCGACGAGATCAACCGCTGGGAGGCCAATCGCGAGAAAGAAGCTGAGTCCTTCCATATCGCGCGGCAAGCCATCGACCGGCTGAAGCTTCCCATGAAACTCGTCGACGTCGAGTGGCAGTTCGACCACAAGAAGGTCACGTTCTTCTTTACGGCGGATCACCGCGTCGACTTCCGGGCACTCGTGCGCGACCTCGCCTCTACATTCCGCACGCGCGTCGAGCTGCGCCAGATCGGCGCCCGCGACGAAGCCGCCCGCATCGGCGGTATTGGTTCGTGCGGACGTGAGCTGTGCTGCTCGACCTGGCTGCAGGAGTTCAAACCGGTCTCTACCCAAGCCGCCCGGCTGCAAAACCTCCCGCTGAATCCTACGCGGCTCAGTGGCCAATGTGGCCGCCTCAAATGCTGCCTCAATTACGAGCTCGAGCAGTACATGTCGGCTTTGCGCGAATTTCCGCGCGTCGACACTGCCATCGAGACCAACACAGGCCGCGGAATTATCCAGAAGCTCGACATCTTCAAACGCATCGTCTGGATTCAGTACCCGGACGGCGTGTGGGAAGAACGCTCCCTCGACGAGGTCCGCACCATACTCGGGCTCGGAGACGACGAGCCCGCCCGTTCGGTGAAGTCGCCATCGGCCGAGAAACGCTCCGACAAGCGCCGCCGGCCCAACCGAAACGGTAACTCGCGATGATCACAAGTCTCCGGCGCGCGGTCTTCTTTATCGCCGTTATGTCGGTCACTCAATCGACGTTCGCGCAGCCGGCGGAGCGACTCGAGGAGATCGACGCGCTTCGTGCGGAAGGTCGCTACGAACAGGCCGAGACGGCATTGCAGGCGATGATCGATCAGGGCGAGGCCGGCGCCGACGTACTGTGGCGGCTGAGCTGGACGCTCGTCGACCTCGGCGAGCAATCGCAGGGCGAAGATCGCAATGCGCGCTACAACGAGGCGTTGCCGCTGGCTCGCGAGGCGACGGAGCGGGATCCCGCGAGTGCCATGGCGTGGCTCGTACGTTCGATTGCCGCCGGACGCATGGGTCTCGAGGCAGGCACTAGCGATCGCATTGAGCTCTCGCGCGAGGTAAAGGAGGCGGCTGATCGCGCCATCGAACTCGACAGCTCGCTCGACGGCGCCTACCACGTTCGCGCGCGGTGGAATCACGAGGTGGCGAGCCTTGGCTTTCTGGCGCGTGCCGCGGTACGCCTCGTCTACGGCGGCCTTCCCGATGCGTCGTATGAAGCCGCCGTCGAGGATTTCCGGCGCGCCATCGCCATCGAAGATCGGGTGCTGCACCGAATGGAACTCGGCCGGACGTACCAGGCGATGGGCGAGACCGCGCTCGCCCGCGAGCAGTTGCAGCGCGCATTGGTCATGGAAGACGACGATCCGAAAGCGGATTTCTACCGAGCGCAGGCCCGCGATATCCTGGATCGAGTCCGCTAAACCTGCGCACGGTCCGATACGTTTCGCCGGATCACGCCGTCGTATTTTTTTGGGGAGAAACCGGGCGATTGCTCCGCCCCGCACCCTACCTGTTCCGCCGGTAGAAATCTACGAGTGCTGCGCCCCTCGCGCTCTTGCGTCCAGCTCCGGACTCACAGTCCGCACGCCTTCGATTATATTGACGCCAAATTTCGCGACGCAATCCGTGATGCCTTAAACTCCATGCTTTGAACGTTACCCGAAGTCTTGGCGGTGGCGATTCCATCCTCATAATCATCCACCCACATCGTCCTCCGCAGCCGATGAGACGTTACGCCGGATACTCACTGCTCATCCTGTTACTATTCGTCGCCGCGTTGCCCGCCGCGGCGCAAGACGTCGACATCGAATCTCGCATCGACGCGATCTTGCAGAACATGACGCTCGATGAGAAGATCGGCCAGACCGCGATGCGCGGCACATCCAGTCGAGATGAAGGCACGCTTAGCAACGAACTGATCGAAGCCGTCCGTTCAGGCCGTATTGGCACGATGCTGAACGTCACCGATCGGGACATGATGGACGAATTGCAGCGGATCGCCATCGACGAGTCGGCGCATGGCATCCCGATTATCTTCAGCCGGGACGTCATCCACGGCTACAAGACCATCTTTCCAATCCCACTCGGCCTCGCCGCGACCTGGAATCCCGACATCGTCGAAGAGGGCGCGCGCATCTCGGCCGAAGAAGCCACGACTCAGGGTATTCGCTGGACCTTCGCGCCGGCCATCGACATCACGCGCGATCCGCGCTGGGGGCGTATCGCCGAGTCGCCCGGCGAAGATCCCTACCTCGGCTCGGTGATGGCACGCGCGTACGTCCGCGGTTTCCAGGGCGACGACCTCACCGATACGCGCCGCATGGCCGCCACCGCCAAGCATTTCGCCGCGTATGGTGCCGCCGAGGGAGGACGCGATTACAACACGGCCAGCCTTTCCGAGAATGTCCTTCGTGACATTTACCTGCCGCCGTTCGAAGCCGCCATCGAGGAAGGGGTGGCTACGTTTATGACGTCCTTCAACGACGTCAACGGCGTGCCGGCCACCGGAAGCCGCTATCTGCTGCAAAGCATCCTGCGCGACGAATGGAGCTTCGACGGCCTCGTCGTGAGCGACTGGGAGTCGGTCACGGAGATGATCGCGCATGGATTCGCGGCTGACGATAAAGACGCCGCCCGCCTCGCCGCCAACGCCGGCGTCGATGTCGAAATGACGAGCCGCACGTACGAGGACTATTTGCACGAGCTCATCGACGAAGGCGCGTTTAGTGAGGCACAGCTCGACGAACTGGTGCGCAACATTCTCCGCGTCAAGCTTCGGCTCGGCCTGTTCGAGAATCCGTACATCGACCGTACGCGCGATGATGTCATTCTAAGCGATGCCCACCTCGCGGCATCGCGGGAGGCCGCCATCCAGAGCTTCGTCCTCCTCGAGAACGACAACGATCGGCTTCCGCTATCGAAAGATGTTTCCGTTGCCGTGATCGGGCCGCTTGCCGATGCACCGCACGAGCAACTCGGTACGTGGACATTCGACGGCGACGAGTCGGATTCACGAACGCCCCTCGATGCCATCATACAGCTGCTTGGGGAAGAGCGGGTGAGGTTCGCTCCCGGGCTCGACTTCAGCCGCGACCGAGATACCGCGCGCTTCGATGATGCCGTCGCGGCCGCCGCTGCGTCAGACGTCGTGCTTTTCTTCGGCGGCGAGGAGGCGATCCTCTCAGGAGAAGCCCACAGCCGCGCCAATATCGACCTGCCCGGCGCCCAGGAGGCGTTGATCCACCGTCTTTCCGAAACTGGCAAGCCGATCGTTCTTGTCGTGATGGCGGGCCGACCGATCACCCTCGGCAACGTGCTCGATCATGTGGATGCGGTCGTCATGGCGTGGCATCCCGGAACGATGGCCGGGCCTGCGCTTGCCGACGTCCTGTTCGGCGACGCCGAGCCTCAGGGACGGCTGCCCGTCACGTGGCCGAAGGTCGTTGGTCAGGCGCCGATATACTACAATCACCCGGCAACGGGCCGCCCAGCCGATGACGCGTCGTTCGTGCATATGGACGACATCCCGATCAAGGCGTGGCAGAGCTCGCTCGGCAATACATCGCATTACCTCGACGCCGGCTTCACGCCGCAGTACTACTTTGGCTACGGTCTCGGCTACACCACGTTCGGCTACGACAATCTCCAGCTCTCGGCCGATTCGATGCCGGTCGACGGCCGGCTGACCGTCAGCGCCCGCGTGACGAACACCGGCGATCGACGTGGCACGGAGGTCGTGCAACTTTACGTTAGAGACCTCGTCGGCGATGTCGTGCGGCCGGTCCGAGAGCTCAAAGGCTTCCAGCGCATCACGCTTGACCCGGGCGAGAGGGCGACCGTTGAGTTTACGCTCGACGGCGCGGAGCTGTCATTCCACAATCAGTTACTCGAGCGCGTGACGGAGCCCGGCGAGTTCCATGTCTGGATCGCCCCCAACGCTGCCGAAGGCCTCCAGGGATCTTTCCACATCAGATGACACCATCACGCGACACATCGTCCGATTTACACGTCGTACTTGGAGCCTCGGGCGGGGCAGGAGGGGCCGTTGTTCGAGCGCTATCGTCGGGCGGCAAGCGCGTACGCGCGTTCTCGAGAAGCGGGCGCGTTGACATTGCAAATGGCATCGAGATCGCAAAGGGCGATGCGCTCGATCGTGACGCCGTCATCACCGCCTGCCGCGGGGCGTCGGTCATCCACCACTGTGTGAACCTGCCGTACGGCGATTGGGGAGACGGGCTGCCTGTTGTCATGGACAACGTGATCGCGGCTGCTGAAGAATCGGGTGCACGGGTTGCCTATTGCGACAACCTGTACATGTACGGTCCGCCGAGCGGCCCGATGACCGAAGACACGCCGTACTCAGATCACTCCCGAAAAGGAGCCATCCGAGCGAGTCTCGCCGACCACTTGCTCGAAGCGCACGCGTCGGGTAAGGTCCAGGCTTTTATCGGCCGAGCATCCGACTTCTTCGGTCCGGCCGAAAACGCGGCCGTATCGATGCTCGTCATCCCGGCAGTGGTCGCAGGAAAGCGGGCTCGCTGGATTGGTTCGCTCGACCAGCCTCACTCGCTGAATTACATCGATGATGTCGGACGAGCGCTGGCGTTGTTGTCGGAGACGGAGGCGGCGTACGGAGAGGTGTGGCATTTGCCGGCTTCGCCGCCGGTAACAGGTCGAGAGTTCATCGAGACGGCGTTCGACGTCGCCGGCACACAGCCAAAACTGGGTGTCATCTCTCGACCAATGATGCGTCTCGCTGGGATGTTCAACCGGCAACTGAGGGAAGTCGTCGAAATGATGTATCAGTTCGAGATGCCATTCGAGATCGATGCGTCGAAGTTTATGGGCGCGTTTCCCGAGTTTCGAGTTACGTCAATCCGAGAAGGCATCGAAGCGTCACTGAGGTGGCAGCAGACGAAGGGTTGACGCGGCGGCTCCGAATGATAACCGCACGCTGAGGCAACCTGTCCTTTGTCGATAAATAATAATTAGTTGTAAGGTCGAATGGGATTCAATAATCCGCGATCCGTCATGAATCAACAGGGTCAGGGGCTTCGCCGAGTTATTCCTCGTCGGTGATGATATCGATGGGGAGGCGGGTCTTGGCTCTACTCGT
>CAZRTY010000141.1:0-5554 GCA_964603055.1 uncultured Rhodothermales bacterium
GCGAGTCGGCGTGAGTTTTCTGATGGTTCTCGTGACGAGGAAGACTCCGTAGGTGCTATTGGCAGCCTCGGGGCAGATATTCCGCTCGACAGAATTACGCGCGTGGTTGCCACACATTTTGGATGCCCGGCCTATATCAACATTGTCGACGGCTCATCCGAGCGTTGCATTTCCAGCTCTACGGGTAAGATCCACATGATCGGGCTCGACCTGTCGATCTGCGTGCAGGTTGTGCGGACGGGTAAGCCTCATATCATCGCCGACTTGAAGCAGGACCCCAGGATGGCGAACCATCCGTTTGTGCAGGGCCGCGCCGGCTGGCGTGCCTTCGCCGGCGTTCCGCTGCGCATAAACGGCAAGGTCGAGGGCGTACTCTGCGTCATTGACACCGAGCGGCGTCAGTTCGACGAGTACGATATGGATGTCCTCGCTCGCTTCGGTATCGTAGCGGCGGAGGTGCGGCGGAATCAGGTCTCGGCGGATTCACAGTACCGCATCCCTGACATCTCCCGTCATATGATCGATGGTCTGCCAGATGCCACCTTCGTCCTGAGCGAGGCCGGGTCGATCATCTACCGAAATAAGGCCGCTGAGTGGGATTTCGTAGATCCTGACGTAGCAGACTGGGCTTCGCTGTGGCCGGGCTCGGTGCTTCCCGCCGCACTGGCGGCACTGGATCGCGCGCTGGAGTACGGCGAGTCTCAGTTCGAGGCGCACATCACGGCTGGTGAGGCGGTGCCGGAGTTCAACCTCTGGTATGACGTACGCTTGAAGCGGACGGAAATCGAGGGTCAGGTGATGCTCCTTGCGACCGCGCGGGATGTAGCGCTCCGCCGGATGGTGGAAACGGCGCTCATTGAGAACGAGACTCGCTGGCGCGAAACCGTCAATTCGCTACCCGAGGCGCTGATCATTGTCGACGACCGCGACGAGATCCTGTACGTAAACTCCGCCGCGATCAAACTCCTCGGCGCAGACCGTGCATCGTCGGCGTTGGGCCGCAAAGCTCGTGAGTTCTTCCCGACCTATAACGGGCTCTCATCGAATGAGCCGCCATTTGAAACGGTGATCCGGCAGCCTGCCGGTGCCACGCGCCGCGTGGTCGTCCGCTCGCAGCCGTCCAAAGCGTGGGGCAACGGCCGAACGCAGTTGGTGGTGAAAGAGGCGGAGTAGTTTAGCTTCGAATCGTCAGGTTTGAGGGTGAGTGATCGGTGTCCCTCGTTACTCAAAACTGATTACTCACGTCGCCCTGCGCCCTGCGCATACATCGCAGCTCATACCTCCCGGCTTATAGCCCAAATCTCCCGGCTTAAAGCTCGCGGCCTATCGCTCCCCCTATACCGCTGCCCCGGCGATCACCTCGTGAAGCCGGTCGATGATGTCGACGAGGTCGTTCGGGTCGAAGATGACGTGGTGGGCTCCGCGTTCACGTAAAATCTCGGCCTGCTCCTCTCGATTCTCGATGTAATGCGGTACGATACCGATGGCCCAGACATCCGCTGCGCGTGCGGCGACCATGTCATCCACCGTGTCGCCAATATAGACGCATCGACGTGTGGACACCGGCCGGCCGGCGGCGTCGAGCATGGCCATGGCGTGTTGTAGAGGGAATGGATCGGGCTTCGGGCGTCCCTCGTGTTTCTCGCGCGCGATGAGTAACGGCAGGTAAGGCTTCCAGCCGAATTTCTCCATCGTCCACGCCGCTTCATCGTGCGGTCTGCCGGTGACGACCCCCATCACACGCCCTTTTTGCTCGCACAGCGTCTTGAGCGTGTCTGTTGAGATGAGTGGCGGCTCCTGTGCGATGAACCCGTCCCACTTGTCGCCGCGATAGCGCCGCTGGAATTCCTGCACCACCTGGTCGAACGGCACACTCATCCCCGTATCGGAGATGATGGCGTGCGTCAGTTTCCAATCGTCGTTGAAGCCACCGGCGTTCTTGTATCGCTGGATGGTGCCCGGTACGATTGGGTTGCCGGTAAAATGCTCAACCGTCTCCTCGATCGCGCGGCGGTAAGACCGCGACACATCGACCAGCACCCCGTCCATGTCGAACAACAGGGTGTCGAGGCGGATCTCGTTCGTCATGTGCTGTGATGAGAATAGAGGCTCAGAGGGCTCCTGTCGACCTTAAAACGTGACGGGGGTTCCGATGCCTCGATCATCAACTGTTCATGGTGACGAGGAATTCGTCGTTGTCTCGCGTGCCGCGCATCTTGTCGAGCAAGAACTGCATGGCCTGGATCGAATCCATGTCGGCGAGCAGCTTCCGCAGAATCCAGATACGCGTCAGCCGTGCCTCGGGAATGAGCAGCTCCTCGCGGCGCGTACCCGACTTGATCACGTTGATGGCGGGCCAGATGCGGCGGTCTGCCAGCTGACGGTCGAGAACGAGCTCCATGTTACCGGTGCCCTTGAACTCCTCGAAGATCACGTCGTCCATGCGGCTGCCGGTGTCGATGAGCGCCGTACCAATGATGGTTAGCGATCCACCCTCCTCCACGTTGCGCGCTGCGCCGAAGAACCGCTTGGGTCCGCGTAGTGCGCCGGCTTCGATACCACCCGACAGGGTCTTACCCGAGCTGGGTGCCACCGCATTGTGCGCGCGGGCGAGGCGCGTGATGGAGTCGAGGAGAATCACCACGTCCTGGCCGACTTCGACCAGGCGCTTTGCCTTCTCCAGCACGATATCCGCCACCTGCACGTGCCGCTCAGGATCCTGATCGAAGGTCGAGGAGATGACCTCACCCTTCACGTTGCGCTGCATATCCGTCACTTCCTCCGGCCGCTCGTCAACAAGCAGCACGATGAGGGCGGCATCCGGATGATTGGCCGTAATTGAGTTGGCGATCTTCTGAAGCAGAATCGTCTTACCGGTTTTCGGCTGCGCGACGATAAGGCCACGCTGGCCGAGACCGATCGGCGAAAACAAGTCGAGGATGCGCGGGCTGTAGTCCGACGGCGCCGTCTCGAGCTTGAGATGACGATCCGGGTAGAGCGGCGTCAACTGGTCGAACTGCGGTCGGTTTTCGATCTCCGACGGCTTGCGCCCGTTGATGGTGTTTACCTGGATGAGGGCGAAGAATCGTTCGCCTTCTTTCGGCGGACGCACGTCTCCATCCACCGTGTCTCCCAGCCGCAGACCGAAACGCTTGATCTGCGACGGCGACACGTAAATGTCCTCAGGGCTGGGCAGGTAGTTGTAACCGGAGCTCCGGAGAAATCCGTATCCATCGGGCAGAATTTCCAGCACACCGACTTTGGAGACCATGCCTTCGAGATCGGCCGGGGTGAGCTCACGCTCATCCATCATTTCCGGCTTACCCCCGGTATACTGACGCTGCTGTTGTTGCTGCTGCGGCTGCGGCTGGCTCCGGCGGTCATCACGGCCGCGACGTCCTCTCCGACGATTCCGGCGGTCATCACCGCGCGAACGCCTCGAACGATCGCCCCGGTCAGAACCTTTGGAGCCGCCATCGTTGCGGTCGCCACGTTCACCCCGCTTCGAGCGGTTACCACCGCTGCGATCGTCGCGGTTGCGGTCTGAGCGCTCCTGCCGGTCGCCGCCAGATTTCTCGGAGCGGTCGCCATCGTTACGGTCGTTCGCGTCGGCGTTGCGATCATTCTTATCGTTCCGGTCAGAGCGGGATTCTCGGCGGTCCGAGCGATCGGCTTCGGCAGACTGCTTGCGTTCGTTCTCGGCCTCAGCGCGTGCCGGTGCGCCATCCCCACGACTATCACGGCGGCGAGATTCACGCGCGTCATCGTCGCTGCGGCCGTTGGGGCGGCGGCTTTCGGATGAACGGCCCGAGTTGTCGTCTGCAGTAGGCGCTTTGTCCCGTGATGTGTTGTCGCGCGATGTGTTATCTCGTGATGCGTTATCTCGTGACGCGCGGCTCTGCGAGCCCTGTTGGGCCGGCTTGCGGCTTTCGTCGGACTCACGGCGCGAGCGCTCGCGAGGTTTGTCCGACGCGCCGTTGCCGTTGCCGTTGACCTTGCGTCCACGCGGGTTACGCCGCGCTTCGTCCTTGCCGGCGGCGGCTTCGGCCTGGGCCTCGAGGATTTGATAAATGAGGTCTTGCTTGCGGAGACCGGAAACGCCGGTCAAACCGATGTTACGTGCGAGGTCTTTGAGGTCGGCAAGTTTTTTCTCTTGCAGATCGGAGATTTTCATGAATCAGAGGTGGGAAATCGTAAGCTGCATCGACCGGCCATGGCAGATAACCATTCGCCGCTGCGCGGCTGTGGCCGATCACTTAAAGGTGAGATCGTGTCGGAGATAAAAGGAGGCAGTCCGCTACGGGATGCAAACGACTGATGAGGCCGGGGAGGGAGACCTCCGGAAGCCCTGCGAAATGCTCGCTCGAGAGAAACGATTTGAGGAGGACGCGGGGCACGGTGCACCGAGGGCTCGGCGCTGAATGGTCAAGATAGCGCGCCCAATCCTCATTTCCATCAGCCTCGTCCGCCCGTGTGGGAAAAATCCGTTAAGCGGTTACAATACTTTCAGAGCTTCAGCGGCCAGGAGGTGCGATCCGGCAATTAGAACCGGATGCCCAACTATATCACGGTGATCCGAGAGCTCCGACAGGCTTTCCAGAACTAATGCCGAAACGCCCCGCTGTGCCAATTGGTCCCGCAATTCCGCCGCATTCCACGCGCGGTTGCTGCCTGCGTTCGTTATGAACACACTCGGTGGCGGCCCTTGCCTGTCATCAAGCAAGACACGTGCCAGCGCATCGAGATCCTTGTCTTTCATGAGCGCGAGTACCAGCGAGATCGGCCCATCATGCGTCGAGCGCATGTATCGCAACGCGGCGGCAATGCCTTCGGCGTTATGCGACACATCGACGACTACGCGTGGGTCCTGCCGGATCGTCTCGAGGCGGCCGCGAAGCCCCGTCAGCGATCGCACGTCTCTCAATGCCCGCTGTACGACAGTCGGATCCAGGCGTGGAAGAACTGCCTCCGCGGCGAGGACGGCCATCGTGGCGTTGCGTGGCTGGTGTTCACCGACGAGGTCAAGTTGAAGGCGGCCGTAGTCGCGCACGTCCGTGGCCAGATCGAAGCTGATGCCTGCATCACTTGCCCGAATACCCGTGATGCGTGCCTCATCGGCGTGACGCAATGCAGCGCCGCGCTCGCGGACCACTTCCCCAACCACTTGCAACGGCCCCGGATCAGTAATGCCGGTGACAACGGGCACGCCAGATTTGACGATGCCGGATTTCTCGGCCGCGATGGCTTCGAGTGTGCTGCCCAGTATGTCGGTGTGCTCGAGAGATACGTTCGTGATAACCGACACCTCCGGCCGGATCACGTTCGTGGCATCGAGCCGACCTCCGAGCCCGACCTCCACGACGGCAATGTCGACCTCCCGTTCTGCGAAGTAATTGAAGCTGAACGCGACCGTCCCCTCGAAAAAGCTCGCACCAACCTCTTCTATCACGCGCCGATAACGCATTACGGATGCATCGAGCCAGTCGGTCGCGGCAGGAACTCCATCAACACGCATCCGCTCGGTCACGTCGAGCAGATGAGGCGAGGTGTGGAG
>CAZRTY010000142.1:0-5476 GCA_964603055.1 uncultured Rhodothermales bacterium
CGTGCGCGGGCGAAGGAGTCAGGCGGCGGAATGCTGCGAACCGGCCTCGCCGAGCACACGCCGGACGACGACGATGAGGCGTTCCGGCGTGAACGGTTTACGGAGAAACGCGTCGACGAGATCGCCGGCTTCATCTGGCCGCGGCGATGCGCTGAGCATGATGATCGGAATGTTGCCGGCCGATGTTTTTTCTCTGAGCCGACGGCAAAGATCGATGCCGTCCATCCCCGGCATCATGTTATCGGTGAGCAGGAGGTCTGGCTTCGAGTGCTCCATCATCGTAAGGGCTTCCTCGCCCGAGCGCGCATGTGAGATGGAATAACCACATCCTTCGAGGATCATCGTTGCCAGATACGCCAGGGATTCTTCATCCTCTACAAGCAGGATTCGCTTCATCTCATCACCTCCCAGACACGCTGTTACTAACGGCATCTATACAGCGGAGCGTCGGACTCTACTGAATAAACAAAAGGCTGATGTAAGGCCGTGTGTCCCATCATGTTCACGCTGGTAATCTTGCAGTAATGGCAGAGTTATATCTTGATGGCTTGCAGACCCTTGCAGTTATCAGATTAACATGAACGATGATCAACCACGGCTGAGGCGCGAGCTCGGCGTCTGGCACGCCACCGGCCTCGGGCTCGGATCGATCGTGGGTACAGGCGTGTTCGTCAGTATTGGCGTCGCCACGGGGATCGCTGGTCCGGCGGTTCTGGTGGCGCTGGTGCTCGGTGCGCTCGTGGCGCTCTGTAACGGACTTTCGAGCGCCCAGCTTGCGGCGGCACATCCCGTGAGCGGCGGGACGTACGAATACGGCTACCGCTACATCGGGCCGCTGACGGGCTTTACCGCCGGCTGGCTGTTCCTGCTGGCGAAGTCGGCTTCTGCCGCGACGGCTGCCCTCGGGTTCAGCGGCTACTTGCTGAATGCTGCGGGGCTGGTGGGGCACCCGGCGCTGGTGCCACTTGCCCTGGCGGGACTCATCGTTGTGATGGCCTTGGTGTTAATCGGCGTCAGGCGATCGGCGCAGGTTAACTTCGTCATCGTTGGCTTCACGCTGGTGGCGCTCTCCGCGTTCGTCATCGGCGGCCTGCCGACGGCGCTATCGGAAGGCGTGGCCAACCTGACGCCGTTCTTCAATGCCGAGGAAGGACGATCTCCGCTGACGGCCGTGCTTCACGCGAGTGCGCTGATGTTTGTGGCTTACACCGGCTACGGCCGCATTGCCACGCTCGGCGAGGAGGTCCTGGCGCCTCGCCGGACGATTCCGCGAGCCGTTGTTCTGACCCTTGCGATTACGCTCGTCCTCTACGTCTCTGTAGCCTGGGTAGGCGTTGCCGCCGTGGGCTCGGCGACGATCGGCCAGGCAACCGACGAGGCCGCGGCCCCCCTGGAGGTCGCGGCGCGGGCCTTCTCTCCTGCTGTCGCGCGCGTGGTCTCGATCGGCGCGGTGACAGCGATGCTCGGCGTGCTGCTGAATCTGATTCTGGGACTCTCGCGCGTGCTGCTTGCGATGGGCCGCCGGGGCGACATGCCCGCTGCGGTTGCTCGGCTGAGCGGTCCGCAAAACACGCCCTATGCCTCAGTCTTCGTCGTGACGGCGATCATCGGCGTCCTCGTGCTGACAGGCGACGTACGCACCACGTGGTCATTCAGCGCGATGACGGTGCTGCTTTATTATGCCGTCACTAATGTGGCCGCACTGCGGCTGCCGGAGAAAGACCGCCGATATCCGCGCTGGGTAGCGTGGGCCGGACTCGTGTCGTGCATCGGCCTCTCAGTATTTATCGACCCGCCGATCCTGCTCGTGGGCGTGATTCTGATTGGCGCAGGAGTCGTCTGGCATCAAATCGCACAGAGACTGCAGCGGGCTTCATAAAAGAGGGCGCAGCTTCAGGATTCGAGTACCAGAACGGCTTGCTCGGCCTGCCACAGGTGCCGGTGCTGGTGCGCTGCAATGATCGTGAGGGCAGCGTACAGGTCGTAAGAAACACGCGTACTGAACGGCGACGCCACCTTCACGCGATGAATCGGCTTGCCGTCGCACTCTCGCACGAGGTGGATTAAATGAGACTGTAGCCGGTCGAAATCTTCCAGTATCGAAGCTAACTCGACGTCGGTATCGGGTTCGAACGACGCCGGCGTTTTCAATTTCATCCTCGAAGGTTGCGACATGCCTTTCCAGAGCAGCCATCCCGAGAAGCTACGTCTGAGACGTGCGGGCTGCTTATCCTTTAAACTCGCCGCCTCCTCAATGGCCGCTTCGAGTTCAGGAATAAATACCCCCGACGTCATGTTCAGGTGCTCGACACACTGAGCGGCCGACCATCTGCCTGATGCCGGAGGTTGAGTCAGGCGTGCGTCCGGCGTTTCCGCAACGATCCGGTCGAGCCGCAGTCGGGCCGATGTGAGCTCGTTCTCAATGGCATGAAGCTGAGGATGCATAGGACGGCCGAAGGTGTTGTTCGCGAGGACTCAGGACCATCTACCACGCACAGATTATATCGGACGGCCTTGAGGAACGTTGCACGAGATGCGACCTCCTCAAAAGACAAGCCGCCGACACGTAGGCGGAATAACCTACATGCCGGCGGCATCGTCAAAAAAAGCTGAAAGCTTATTCTGCTGGAAGCGCGCCAACCGTGACCCGCGCCTCATCAGCCGACCAGCCAAGTAGCGCCCGTACGTCCGCCGGCAGCCGATCGTTCGGCGCGATCGACAGGTCTCTGATCAGCTCGAAGCGGCGGAGATCCGGCGAGACGAACATGCTGCGCGCATCGCCTTCGAGTTGCACGCCGTTCTGCTCGTAGCCGCCGACGCCCGCCTGAAACTCCGATAACGTGGTGAACGACACGGAGCACCGATCCGCACTCGTGTCCTGCCAGCGCACCAGCGGCGTCTCGTGGTTCGGATAAGGCGATACCGGCCGTACGTAGACATTACCGTCCATCTCGGCAATTCCCGATCCGTGCAGTGTCTCGCAAAGAGGCGGCGCCTGGCCCATCTCCACCAGTGGCCCGTGCGTGGCCTCGGTGGCCACGACGAGGTTATTCTTTATGATGTGCCCTTCGCGTTCGTCCACATCCGGCCCCGTTGCGGGGTGCCAGCCAAAGAGATCGCCTCGCGCTGCTCGTGGGTCTCGCGAGACCCGGATGGGGCTGTCGACAAACGTGTTATTGTAGAGATAGCCGTCGGCCGAGTTCAAGAACCAGGCGCCGAGTCCGTTATTCTTGAACACATTGCCTGCAACCGTCACCCCGCGCGAGATCTCAAAAAAGAAACCGAGCGTGGTGCCTTCAACATAGTTGTTGATGAACACGCCGTCGCGGTTGCCGACATCGTACCAGACGCCGTTCGAGGTCGGATGGTCGATCACCAGGTTGTCGCGCACGACTACGTTGTGCGTCTGGTTGATAATTTTGACCGCCGAGACATAGTAGCCCGTAATGCGCTCGATATCGTTCCGCTGAACGATATTCCGCTCGAGCAGGACGTCCGACGACCCGATAATGTAGATGCCTTCCGTACCGGTGTCGCTGATGAGCGAGTTGCGGATCACCAGGCCGTCGCCACGGAAATACCCGGCAACACGACCGACGAAGCTGATCGTGACGTTCTCGAGGAGCGTCCCGATGACCTGCTTGCCGTAGGTCGACGGATCAGCCGGCCCAATCGGCTCATCTACCGGCTCGTCAAGATGCGTGAAGTGCCGCTCACCCTCGACGGCAAGTGCCGTCCACGCATACTGCGTGAACGTGATGCCCCGGATTGCCGGACCCTGATGATCGTTCACTTTGCCGTGCACCTCGGCCGCCGTCCGCAGGAGCGCCGTCTCATATGCCGTAATCTCGACCACATGTTCGGCAGGGTCGGCACCGATGTACACATACTGCGCATCGTAATCGATATAGTGCGTGCCCGAGTTCACCTCCTCGATGCCCCCCGCCGACTGCGTGAACTCGCCATCCACAAACACCAGGTCGTTATTGAAGCGGTGCAGCGGCGTCCGTGCCTCCTCGCGCTCGCGCTGCCACCACGGCAGCGGCTCAGACGGGAAGAGCGTCTCCCACCGCGTCCGCCACACGCCGTCCTGCACAGGCTCCCACTGCGTCGCCACGTGCGTTCCCTTCAAGACCGGCTTCTCATCGCCGTATGGCTGCAGCGTGATGCCCTGGTTTAGCACGAGGTCCCCCGTACGATAGACGCCACCACGCAGGATGATCGCATCGTCCGTCACCACACGCTCAATTGCAGATTCGATCGTCGTCGGCGAGTTCAGGTCTGTTCCGCTTGCCGCGGGGTCGCCATCCGGCGCCACGAAATAAACGGTGCCGGATGTCGGCACCTCATAGAACTGCTCAATCGGACCGTAGGGACCTCCGGACGGCTGCGCCACGACGGGCACAACCATGAACAACGCGAGATAAACCGACACGGCAAGGTGTCGTATCAGCGGCGATGAGTGCGATTTCATTGACTGTGATCGAGGGTTGTAGGTAATAACATCCGTACCGAGCCTCCGCGTCCATTCCGCAACAACCGGCCGGGAACCCTCGAACATACGGACCCCGTCTCCCTCCTTCTATGATTTTGGATGAGGTTTTTCCCAACCTTCCAGACCCGACGGCACCGCACGTTCCGTGCGCTTCATTGACGCATACGGGTTTTGTTTTGTGGGGAACCGGGCTCGGCCTCGCTGTATGCAAAAGCGGTGCGCCGGGACGATGAGCGAGTTCGCTCCGCCCAACAGCTCTTGTGCCATTTACTTCGGACGCACAGAATGATCGTCCTGCTCGCTTATTCCTCGGATCACTCGGCACGGATTGCCAACCGCAAGCACATCGTCCGGGATGTCTCTCGTGACGACACTTCCCGCCCCAATCACCGTCCGCGAGCCGATCGTAACGCCGGGTAGAATAATCGCGCCACCGCCCACCCAGACGTCGGAGCCGATCACGACGGGCTTGCCATACTCTCGGGTACGCCTCAGCTCGGCGTCGAGCGGATGCGTCGCCGTATAGATTTGCACTGCCGGCGCAAAGATCGAGTGGTCTCCGATCGAAACCGGCGCAACGTCGAGTACCACACAGTTGAAGTTGAAGAAAACACGCTCGCCGAGTTCGATGTTCGTCCCGTAATCGCAGTAGAACGGCGGCTGCAGCCACGCCGTCTCTCCTCCTTTCCCGAAGAGTCTGGCCAAGATGCTTCGGCGTTCGTCCTCCTGGTCATCCTTCAGCGCATTCAGCTCGTGCAGAAGGTCTCGAGCCCGTCGTCGCGCCTGTACCAGCTCCGAGTCGTGGGGATCGTACAATTCACCACTGATCATCTTCTGCCACTCGCTCTTCATCGGTCGACCTCTGCGCTACAGGTTGGTTATCGCGTCTGAAGAATACGGCTGCGCCTCGGCCCGTGCCGCGCCGGCGTGACGTTCCCGAACCCGATTCGCTCTGGGTCGTAGGGCGAACGTCGATTGTTG
>CAZRTY010000143.1:0-5446 GCA_964603055.1 uncultured Rhodothermales bacterium
TGATTCCCTCATAGATCAGAAACATGAGGTGGCCGCCGTCGAGCGCGGGGATGGGAAGGATGTTCATGATGGCAAGCGTGATGGAGAGCATCGCCACGATCTTCCAGAAGAAGAAAGCCCCGGCCTCAGCAGCTTGCTTGGTGACCTGCGCAATCGCAATGGGGCCGCCGACGTTCTCGCGGAAGTTCTCACGTCCGCTGAAGACACGCCCGAGGCTGGTCACAATCACGCGCGTGGTTACCCACGTTTCGGTGACACCCGCGGAGACGGCTTCGATCGGACCATAGTTGAGCGTGCGGATGCCGAACTCCTCCCACAGCATGTTCGTCGCCGGCAGGCCAACGCCCAGCAAGTAGCGATCGTCCATCTCGCGCGGCGTGACCGTCGCCACAACCGGCTCGCCCGTACGCGGGGCAATCAGCGCGCCTTCCGGTGCTTTGATGAAAGCAACCTCAACGGGACGGCCTTCATTCTCTTGCATGAAGTCCGTCACCTGGGCCCAGAATTGCACTGGCTGGCCATTCATGCCCACAATGCGGTCACCAGGTTCGATGCCGGCTTCCAGCGCGGGCGAATTGCGCGTGAGCGATCCGACCAGACTCGGATGCGCCGATATCCCAAACCCGCCGGCGCGGTTGAGTTGAGTCATGATGTCACTCGGACCCGAAAACGTGAGCGTATCGACGCCACGCTCGACCGTAATCGTCATCGGATCCGACATCATGTGCTCGACGCTCATCAAGTCGTCGTGCCGCTCGAGCGTCTGCCCGCTCACGGCGATCACACGATCGCCAGTGCGCATCCCCATATCATGCGCGATCGAGCCTTCCGAGACATACACGGCCTGGATGTTCTCCGCCGGGATGTACTCGTCTCCGTATGCCATCTTCAGCCCCGCGTAAATGGCAAATGCGAGGATCATATTGAAGATGACACCGGCCACAATCACGACGACGCGCTGCCAGACGGGTTTGGCGCGAAACTCCCACGGCTGCGGCTCCGACGCCTCAAACTCGGCGTCCATGCTCTCGTCGACCATGCCGGCAATCTTGACGTAACCGCCCAGCGGCGTGGCGCCGATCATGTACTCGGTCTCACCGATCGTGCGGCCGATCACCTTGGGCGGGAAGCCGACGGAAAACCGCTCGACCCGCATCTTGAACAGCTTGGCAAATAGGAAATGCCCTAACTCGTGGACGAACACGAGGATGGTGATGGCCAGGAGGACCCAAAAAATGTACGACAGTATCTCCAACACTAACGGGCAGGATAAATGAGGGAAAGCGGAGGATTATGATCGTTCCCGCCGAACCGCGCTTTCAATCAGCGACGGGTGTATGGGTTCCTATGCTTGCGGCATGCTCGCGGACGTACCGCCGGGCGCTCTGATCGGCCTCAATCAGCGCCTCGATCGACAGCGATTCTGGCAGTGCGTCAGCGCGTGCCGTGGCCGACAGACATCGGTCAATCAGTTCGGGGATGTCGATGAACCTGATCTCCTCCTGCAAGAATAAAGCCACAGCTTCTTCGTTCGCCGCGTTCAATACCGCCGGCGCAACGCCTCCCCGGCGGAGCGCTTCGTATGCAAGATCAAGACTCGGGAATCGCTCGGAATCCGGCGCTTCGAACTCGAGCGCGTTTGTCGTGGCCCAGTCGATGCGCGGATGCGGCGCCGGCCAACGATCGGGGAAGGTCAGCGCATACTGAATCGGCACCTTCATATCGGGCACGCCGAGCTGCGCCTTGGTCGATCCGTCGCTGAACGAGACCATCGAGTGGATGATGGATTGAGGATGTACCAGCACGCGGATCCGATCGGCGGGTATCCCAAAGAGCCAGTGCGCTTCGATGACCTCGAGGCCTTTGTTCATCATCGATGCCGAGTCGACGGTGATCTTCGCTCCCATCGACCAGTTCGGGTGATCGAGCGCTTCCTTGAGCGTGATGTCAGCGAAGGTAGCCGCGGGTCGTGTACGGAAGGGCCCACCGGAGGCCGTCAATATGAGCTCCTCGATCTGCTGTCCGTCCTCCCCCACCAGGCATTGGAAAATCGCCGAGTGCTCAGAGTCTACCGGCAGGATGACCCCGCCGTTGCGCTCGAGCGTCTTAGCGACGAGCTCGCCCGCCACGACGAGCGTTTCCTTGTTCGCGAGCGCGACGCGCTTACCGGCGTCCAGCGCTGCAAGCACGGCGGGCAGCCCGGCAAATCCCACGACGGATGCGACGACGGTATCAACTGTGTCATCGGAGGCTACTTCGCACATCCCTTCTTCCCCCACCAAGACCTCGACGGGGAGATCGCCGATGAGGTCGAGGAGGCGTCGGCGGCAGGCTTCGTCGCCGATCACGGCAACGCGAGGCATGAACTCGCGTACCTGCTCGGCCAGCTTCTCCACGTTCGACATCGCGGTGAGCGCATCAACCTTCAGCCTGTCGGGATACAGCCGAACCACGTCGAGCGTTTGCGTGCCGATCGAGCCGGTTGAACCGAGTATGCACACACGTTGGGCGGGAGATCCATCCGCCCGTGTCTGCGCCTTATTCAGCGCGTTTCGCCACATTCGAAATCAGTTTTGCAATACATCGTCTGGCCGGAGCCGAGAAACTTACGACGGCTCGTCTCAATTACACATGTCTGCCGCCGTTGATCTTCGCTTCCTCACAATCGCTATCCCCCGAATGCGCGCCTCCGTCCTCGTCATTTGTACGCTGTTCTGCCTGACGAGCGTGGCATTCGGCCAGAGTGACGGGGAACGTCTGGCCCGTTTTCAGATGGCGGAGTCGTACCTGCAGGCAGGTCAGATCGACCGGGCGATCCCCCTCCTCGAGGGCATCTACGCGGAGGAGCCGTCTTCGTTCATCTACTTCGACCGGTTAAAGCAAGCCTACGAGAACGCGAAACGGTACGACGAGGCGGTCGCGCTGATCGCACGTCACGAGGCAGGTGCGCCGTCTCCTCCCCTCCGTGCTGAGAAAGCTCGGTTGATATTTCTCAGCGGCGACGAATCGCGTGCATATGAGGTATGGGAGGAAGCCGTTGACCTCGCGCCCGAATCGCGCGGAACGTATGTAGCCGTGTACCGGACGCTCGTCGATGCGCGGTTGCTTGATCGAGCCATCGACCTGCTTGTGCGCGCTCGCGGCGTGCTGGGCGAAGACGCCTTCCGGAATGACCTCGGCATGCTGTACATGGCGACCGGCCGCTACGAGGATGGCATGCGCGAGCAGTTGGTGATGCTCCGCGAAGACGAGCGCCGGTTGAATAGCATCATCGGCACGCTATCTCGTTATAGCGAGCAGCCCGAGGCGCTGGCGGCGGCGTCTCGTGTGACCGAGGAAGCCGTCCGCGAAGATCCGCTGGTGCGAGGTTTCAGAGAGTTGCTGTCATGGCTCTATCTGGAGATGGGGAATTACCACGGCGCGTTGAATGAAAGCCGCGCCATCGACCGGCTTGAGCGGCAGGAAGGCCGCGTATTACTCGGCTTTGCTCAACGCGCGGTGAATGCGTCGGCGTTTGAGGCGGCCGCCGAGGCCTACGAAGAAGTAATCGATCGCTACGGCCAGACCTCGATCATGCCTCATGCATTGCTCGGCCGGGCCACATTGCACGAACGCTGGGCCCAGACGCTGGATGAACAGGCGGCGCCCACAGAAGAGATATCCGTACATGTCGACCATGCGCTTGAAGCCTATCAGTTGCTTGCCGAGCGCTTCCCGTCGCACCCTTCGTATCCGCAAGTCCGCTACGCCCAGGGCCGGCTTCTGCTCGATGGCGTCCGCGATCTCGACGCAGCCGAGCAGGCTTTTCGCGAGGTCATCAATCGTTTCCCACGCGCCTCGGAGGCCGGCGAATCAGCGTTTGAGCTGTCACGAATTGCAATGCTCCGGGGCAACCTCGAGGATGCACGCATCGGCTTTTCGCGCATCGTCGACGAGCATCGAATCGGTGACCTGGCCGAACGCGCGCGGATGGAAGTTGCCCGCGTGCATTTCTTCCGAAGTGAGTTTGAAGCCGCCCGTGCGATGCTCGACGTGCTGGATGTAAACACGTCGACCGACGTCGCCAATGATGCGCTTGAGCTCAAGGTCGTCATCCTCGAAAACCGCGGGCCCGACTCCCTGAACACGGCGCTGTCGCGGTTTGCTTCGGCCTCGCTTCTTGCCGATCAGGGCCGTCATCAGGAAGCGCTCGGCGACCTCGATGACCTGCTGAATGAGTTCGGAAGGCATGGCATCGCCGATGAGGCGCGTTTCCTGCGCGCACAAATGCTGACTGAACTCGGATTACCGGTCGATGCGGCGGAAGCTTTCCTGGAAGTCGCCGCCTATCATCCCAACAGTCATCTTGCCGACCACGCGCTGTTCGAGGCCTCGATCTTGCAATCTCGCCGCCTGGACGATCCTGCATCCGCCGCACAGACACTCACGCGCCTGCTGACCGAGTATCCTGGGTCGATGTTCATACAGCAAGCACGGTCGCTCCTTCGCAGCGTGCGTGACGACTCAAGAAGTGATTCAATATGATGAGGAGTATTTGGGGATGGATCGCGCGGGCCACGACGATTCAGCTTGTGGTTCTGATATCGCTGGTTGCTCTGAACTCGTCGATTTCGTTGGATGCACGTGCACAGGACGTGCTAATCCCGATGGATGAGCGCCAGGCCGACCATCTCAAGGCATACGGCGCCGCGTACTGGGCGGTGGCGCAGGGCTACACCGTCGACTGGCTGCTCAATTATCGCGGCGGCTCTTTCCTGACACAGGCGTCGGACGACCTCCGGCAGGAACTGGCGATCCGCGGCGTCTCATTCGAAAATATTGATGCGGCTCGGTCGGCCATCATCGTTGCGGAGGTGGAAAGTGAGAGCAGCAACACAGCGGTCGTCCGGCTTGAGACGGCGCCGAAGATTGCCGTATACGCACCTGACCAGACGTTGCCGTGGGATGATGCCGTGCTCCTCGCGCTCACGTACGCCGAAGTCGAGTACGACATGATTTACGACGACGACGTGATGAACGGCCGTCTTGGAGACTACGACTGGGTTCACCTGCACCATGAGGACTTCACCGGGCAATACGGCAAGTTCATCCAGTACCAGAACATGCCGTGGTACATCGAGCAGCAGCGCGAAGCCGAGGCTGCGGCGCGGTCGTATGGCTTCCGCAAAGTGAGCGACCTCAAGCTCGCCGTCGCTGAAACGATCGCCGATTACGTGGAGGGCGGCGGCTTCCTCTTCGCCATGTGCTCAGGAACTGAGACGATCGACATCGCACTCGCCGCTCACGACACTGACATCGTGCCCGCCGAATACGACGGCGACTCCGTGGATCCCGATGCGGCGTCGCGCCTGGATTTCAGCCGAACGTTCGCCTTCCACAATTTCACCCCCATCCTCAATCCGCACGAGTACGCACATTCCGACATCGATGCCGGCCTCCCTCCCGA
>CAZRTY010000144.1:0-5439 GCA_964603055.1 uncultured Rhodothermales bacterium
GCACCGGCTTCGGTCAGGGCGTTGATCGTTGGTAGTGCCGCCCGGATGCGCGTGTCGTCGGCAACGGAAGGCTCGGCGTCTTTCGACAGCGGGACGTTGAAATCGACCCGCACCAGCACTCGTTTGCCGCGGACGTCCTGCTTGACGTCGTCGATAGTCAGTTTACTCATAATCGTACAGTCGGCTAGTCGTTCGTCAGTTCCTGGTCATACAAAAACGGGAGAACGATGCATCACCGTTCTCCCGCTTCGTGTTCAAACGAGGTGTCAGGCTGCCTGACCCACCGTCATCAGCTTCTTGACGATGTCAACCGTGCGGTTGGCATAACCCCACTCGTTGTCGTACCAGCCGACGACCTTCACCATATTACCGTTGACCATGGTCGACGGCGCATCGAAGATGCAGGAGTGCGGGTTGTGGATGATATCGACCGAGACGAGACCTTCGTCGTTGTACTCGACAACGTCTTTCATCGCGCCGTTGGCGGCGTCGCGGAAGAGGTTATTGACTTCCTCAACAGACGTGTCTTTATCCAGCTCAGCGACGAGGTCGGTAATCGATCCGTCCGGCGTGGGCACGCGCAGCGCAAAACCGTCGAGCTTGCCTTTCAGGTGCGGCAGCACGAGGCCGACAGCGCGGGCGGCACCCGTCGACGTCGGGATGATCGAAAGCGCAGCAGCACGGGCGCGGCGGATATCACCGTGCGGGGCGTCCTGCAGGTTCTGATCGGCCGTGTAGGCATGGATCGTCGTCATGAAGCCACGACGCACACCAAATTTGTCGTCGAGCAGCTTCACCATCGGCGCGAGGCAGTTGGTGGTGCAGCTTGCGTTCGAGACGATCTTCTCGTCGCCGGTCAACTGATCGTCATTGACGCCGAGGACGACCGTGGCATCAACTTCGCCCGAGGCCGGAGCCGAGATCACGACCTTCTTGGCGCCTGCCTCCAGGTGCAGACCGGCTTTTTCGCGCGAGCGGAAGATGCCCGTGCTCTCGACCACGACATCAACACCGAGTTCACCCCAGGGGAGGTTCTTGGGATCGCGCTCGGCGTATACTTTGAAGCGTTTGCCGTCAACGATCAGCTCGTCACCCTCGACACCAACTTCTCCCGGGTAGCGACCGTGAACCGAGTCATACTTGAAAAGATGAGCCAGTGTGGCGGCGTCAGTCAGGTCGTTCACCGCGACGACGTCGAAGTCTCCGAGCTGACGCTCGAGAATCGCGCGGAAAACGAGACGTCCGATACGACCGAAGCCGTTGATGGCGAGTTTGATGGCCATGCGTGGTCCCTCTATATCTGTGGATGAAATGTGGCGAGATTTACTTGCTAAGGTACTATGCCCCGACGCCTACCGCCGCACGTTTGTTTTTCGTTTTGGTGAAATTGCCACCTAAAAGTCCCCCGGAAGCGTTTTTATTCGTCTTCCGGAAACGAAGGATTATCGGTGCGTAAGACGAAGGCCCGCCAATACAAATTGCGGCTCCCCGGCGGAATCTATAATTTCGGATGCTTTAAACTTCCGCGCGCCAGCCGCCCCCTCTTCAACAAGCAGTTTTGAAATGTCCACGTTAAACCCGCCAAAGAGCGCCTCACGTCGTCAGGAGTTGCGCGAGGATCGCGTCGTTACCTTCTACGCTCGCGCCTGGCAGTATGCCGACCAGAATCGGAAGTTAATCTATGGCATCCTTGCGGCGATCTTCGCCGTCGTCCTCCTGATTGTGGTCTGGACCTGGAATCAGAGCCGCAAGGCAGACGAAGCGCAGGTGCACCTTGGCCGCATCGTCTCCGTTTATGAAGCCGGCAGATTTCAGCAGGCACTCGAAGGCGGCGATGGAAGGCTCGGCCTGGTCGAGATCGCCGACCAGTATGGCCGGACCGATGCCGGCAACATGGCGCGCTACTTTGCCGCCGACGCCTATCTGCAGCTCGGTCAGGTGGAAGACGCCCGCGAGTATTTCAACCGATTCAACAAGAGCGACGGACTCCTCGGCGCGAGCGCATATGCCGGCGAAGCCGCGGCGCTCGAACAGCTAGGCCAGTTCCGCGAAGCGGGCGATCTGTACCGACAGGCCGCTCGCCACTACCAGACGGCCGCAACGGCACCGACGTATCTCCTCAACGCCGGCCGTGCGTACGAAGAAGCCGGCGCGTACGACCGCGCGATCGACGTCTACCAGACGATCCGCGATGATTATGCGGATTCGCCCCAGGCAAGCAGCGTCGAGGCCTACATTGCTCGGGCGGAAGCAAGCCGCCAGGCAGGGTAAGGTTTTATCAGGCCTGAGAAGCCGATAATTCAACCGTCTATTATGGCTAAGCCTCAGATCCTCGTCGTCGACGACGAACCGAGCATTCGCCGCACGCTGCGAGACATCCTCGAGTATGAGGACTACGGCGTGCACGAGGCTGTGGATGGCGAAGATGCCGTCACACGGCTCCGTTCGTCGCTCTTCGATCTCGTCTTGCTCGACATCAAGATGCCGAAGCGCGATGGGATGGAAGTGCTCGAGTGGATGTCGCGCGAGATGCCGGAAATTCCCGCTGTGATGATTTCGGGGCATGGTACCATCGAGACGGCCGTCGAAGCCACCCGACTGGGCGCATTCGACTTCGTGGAGAAGCCGCCCGACCTGAACCGGATGCTCGTCACGATCCGCAATGCGCTTGCACGCGGTAAGCTCGAGACGGCGAACCGGCGGATGAAGTCGACGATCGAGCATTTTGGTGGGGAGATCACGCCCATCCTCGGCGAAAGCGCAGCCATCTCTCGCATCAAAGAGACCATCGAGCGCGTGGCGCCGACGGAGGCACGCGTGCTGATTACGGGCGAGCCGGGGACCGGCAAAGAGCTCGTCGCGCGATGGGTGCACCAGCTTTCACCTCGCAAGGATGGGCATCTGGTCGAGGTGAACTGCGCGGCGATCCCGGGTGAGCTGATCGAAAGCGAGCTATTCGGCCACGAGAAAGGTTCGTTCACAGGTGCAACGCGCCAGCGTATCGGTACCTTCGAACAAGCCGACGGCGGGACGCTTTTCCTCGACGAGATCGGCGACATGAGTCCGAATGCGCAGGCCAAAGTGCTGCGCGCGCTGCAAGAGAACAAGATCACACGCGTGGGCGGAGACCGCTCCATTCCCGTCAACGTTCGCGTGGTGGCGGCCACGAACAAGGACCTGATGGAGGAGATCGAGCAGAACAACTTCCGCGAAGACCTCTACCACCGCCTCTCCGTCATCCTCATCCACGTTCCGCCGCTTCGCGAACGCCGAGACGACGTACCGATCATTGCACGTCACTTTGCGTCGACACTGGCTCGGCGTAACGGCATGCAGCCGAAGGAATTCACAGACGAAGCCATCGACCTGCTCAAGCGCTACGAGTGGCGCGGCAACGTCCGCGAGCTCAACAACGTCGTGGAACGTCTCCTGATTTTGAGTGAGGGAGAGGAGATCACGGCAGACGATGTTCGGCGCTTCGTTCAGCCGGATCTCACCACGCCCGCGTCGCAGCCGGATGACCTTGGACGCCTCGTCGGAGAGTACGAGCAGTTCGCGGAGTTTCGCGACATGGCTGAGAAGGTGTTCATCCAGAAAAAGCTCGAAGAGTTCGAGTGGAACGTCAGCCGGACGTCCGAGGAAATCGGGATCCAGCGGTCGCACCTCTACAACAAGATGAACAAGTACGGCATCGAGCGCGAGGAGTAATTCGCCCAGGCCCAGTCGCGCCGGCCGGCCCTGTATTACCTCAATTCATGCCGCTACTGCAGGTTCAGAACGTCAGCAAGAGCTATCCCACCGCGGCGGGGCCGTTGCAGGTCCTGACGGCTGTCTCGCTCGACGTCAAAGCCGGCGAGGTGGTCGCCATCATCGGCGAGAGCGGCTCGGGTAAGAGCACGCTGCTGCACCTGATCGGCGCACTCGACCGACCTACCTCCGGATCGATTCTCATCGACGAAGACGACATCTTCCGGAAATCCGACGAAGCGCTAGCACGCTTCCGCAACGAGCGCATCGGCTTCATATTTCAGTTCCATCATCTGCTTCCCGAGTTTTCCGCCCTCGAGAACGTCGCCATGCCGGCGCTTATCCGCGGCCGAAAGATGAAGGACGCACTGCCGCGGGCCCGGCAACTCCTCGACTTGCAGGGACTTTCTCACAGGCTCGACCACCGGCCCAGCCAGCTGTCGGGCGGCGAGCAGCAACGTGTGGCTGTGGCACGCGCGCTCATGAACGAGCCCAGCCTCGTCCTGGCCGACGAGCCGACGGGCAATCTCGACATGAAAACGGCCGACGTCCTGCACGGTGAAATATTGCGCCTGAGCCGCGAACTCGGGCAGACATTTATCATCGTCACGCATAATCCAGCCCTGGCCGAACTCGCCGATCGCATCCTGCGCCTCGGGGCCGGTCGTCTCGTCGAAGCTTGATTTGAACCGATTGCGTTACCGCGGAGTTACATGCCACCTTTTCCGTGAGCGGCCCAGCTTCTAATGACATGATCGAAGTCCCCACACTCGACCTCAGCAATGGTTTTGTCCAGGATCGCGTCGATCCCTCTCTCGACCTGTACGACGAGATCGAACGGCTCAAGAGTGAGAAGAACGCCATCGTCCTGGCGCATTACTACCAGGAGCCGGCCATCCAGGATGTGGCCGATTTTATTGGGGATTCCCTCGGCCTCGCCCGTCAAGCCGCCGGCACGGATGCCGACATCATCGTGTTCGCCGGCGTGCATTTTATGGCCGAGACGGCGAAAATTCTGAATCCGCAGAAGAAAGTGCTCCTGCCGGATCTCAACGCCGGGTGCTCACTTGCCGACTCGTGCCCGGCCGATGAGCTCGTCGAGATGAAGCGGCGCCATCCCGATCACATCGTGGTGTCGTACATCAACTGCACGGCGGGCGTCAAGGCGGAATCCGACGTCATCTGCACGTCATCCAACGCCGAGCATATCATCCGCTCGCTGCCGGAGAACCAGCCCATCCTGTTCACGCCCGACCGCAACCTCGGCCGTTACCTCAGCAAACAGGCCGGCCGTGAGATGGTATTGTGGGATGGCTCGTGCATCGTTCACGAGACGTTCAGCGAGGAGAAGTTGCTTCGGTTGAAGGTGCGTCACCCGCAGGCGCTCGTGCTGGCCCACCCCGAGTGCGAAGAGCCGGTTCTTCGCCACGCCGACTTTATTGGCTCAACGAGCGCTATCCGCAAGTTTGCACGCGAGAGCGAGAACACCGAGTTCATCGTGGCAACGGAGGAGGGGATTCTGCACTCGATGAAGCAGGATTGCCCGGATAAGACGTTCATCCCCGCTCCTCCTGAGAGCGGATGCAACTGCAGCCAGTGCCCGCACATGCGGCTCAACACCCTCGAGAAGCTGTACCTCTGCCTGCTTCACGAGGCGCCGGAGATTACGATGGAGGAGCAGCTACGCGTACA
>CAZRTY010000145.1:0-5426 GCA_964603055.1 uncultured Rhodothermales bacterium
CACAAGACGAATAGCGACGCCGCCGTTGTGAGCGCACCAACGGTTATCGCCTGACCGGTGCTCTGAAACGTGGTTTCAACAGCCTCCAGCAATCCGAGACCCTGCGCACGTTCCTCTGAATAGCGAGCGTAAAAATGGATGCCGTAGTCAATCCCCAGACCAAACAGTACGAGCCCGAGCGTCGACGTCATCAGGTTGAGCGCACCGAAGGCCGCATACGCTATGCCGAACGTCCACGTAAGGCTCATCAGCAAGGGGATTCCGATGAGGGCTCCCATGACCGGCGCCCGCGCCAATGAGGAAAACAGAGCAGGTCCGCTGTATCGCCTCCCGGCGCGCGCCACGTACGCTTTGTACGTGAAGTACGCCATCACGATCAAGAGCACGGTCAGCACGCCCGCGCCGAAGCTGCCGATAACGTCATCCGTGATCGACCTCACCTCGATCAATTGACGCAGCAGTCGGCCGGCCAGCGTGATTTCCATCTCGGAATGGAAGCCTTCGGGCCCAAGCGATGCCGTAAGCACCTCGAGGTCCTGATATAGATCGGCAATGAAAGAGATGTTCGTTTGCGATCCGGTGGGATAAAACCTCACCACCATCGTCGTGCTGTCATCCGATATCGGATATTCTTTGCCGACGATCGCACTGTAGGAATCCTCCAGGTCTGCAAGCGTCTGGGCGGAGTCCTCAGCATCGTCCTCATCCTCGAAATCATCTTCGATGTCGAAGAAAAAAGGATTCGCCTCGAGGCGAGCGTCTTCGATCTCGCGGTGCAGGTAGGTCTCAAGCGAATCGAGCTCAGCGAGCGTGGCGAAGTACAGGGCGTTGTCTTCGAGGAACTCGGTATCGCGGATGTAATCCACGCGGTTGAGGTAGGGCTCCGAGCGTCCCTCACCGGTCATCTCGAGCGCGAGCGGGATCAGCGCTTCGGCAAAGCGTTTGTTGGCCTCGAAAGATGGACTCTCGATGACAACGTCGACCGGACTCTCGCCGCCCACCTCTTCCCTCAGCCGCTCAATCGCCTGGACCGACGGCGAAGTCGATGGAATCAGCTTCGAAAAATCAGTATCGATGCTCAGCTTCGACGCGTTGTAAATCCCTACAAATGAAAGGATAATGGCAACGACGACGACTAAGCCGGCGTGGTTGACAACGGCCCTGATCAGCGGCCGAAGCGATTCAAAAATTCTATTCATCTATCCAGCGTGTATGACCTGTTACCGCCGCGGCGGCAGCAGGCGGATATTGTCGAAGTCGGCCCTTGCAGTAGAGTTCGTGTTGTCGGAATCACTCCAAAGCGTGATCGACAGCGGACGGTCGGGCGGGTCGCCACCAAATACTTGCTGGTAGTCTCGTACGACGTCCCGGTCCACCTGTCGCCAGTCTCCAATGCCATCGGCGCCGGTGTCCGTTACGATGACGCGGAGCGGTCCGAACCGAACCACCGTTCCTACGGGCAAGGTGCTGCTGTACGTGTACTTGATGCTTCGCGGGCGGCCCAGCCAGTCAGTGTCGAAGGTCACATATACGGCGGCTCCCGTGTCGTTGATGCGGTCTTCGCGCGCGCCTTCAGGTAATTCGTGCGCCCGCCATTCCCAGCTCAAACGGGGATGCTCGCTCAGGCTCCACCCAAATCCGCCGCCCTCGCCGTCATTCGCGGGAAGAATAATGTGCTGAGCCTCGCCCTCGGTGTACACCTGGACGAAACGGCGGCGACCTTCTTCAACAATGGTAAACTTCTCGCGGTCGTTGAAATGCTCGGGCTTGAGCGGGATGATGCGGCGGTTGCGGAGGAATTTCCATTCGTGTGGGATGTCTCCGGCACTGTACGACTGAAAATCTTCAACCATACGAGCGCCTGTCTCCGTGGCTTGCCCAACGCTTACTTCTGCGGAGAGAAAGAGAGACAAGCTTACGATGAGTAGTGACGATTTCCAGAACATCGGCAATGAAGTTGAACGGGTGCAGCCCGGTAGCCATCAAGCAGGATGCCAAACGGCCCCGCGTCACGAGCGCTCGGTTGGGACGGATCCGTCGCGGCGAGGCTGGACGTCTTCCGAAGCACCGATAGCCACTCCTAATGAGTCGTCGTCTGGATTACGAGCCGCTCGACGTTCATATATCGAAATTCCGGCGAATAGGCTCAGATTCGTCACTTTATCAAGAACGCTGATCGCCAGCAGCATTCCTGCCACGCCCGCCGTCGGGATATCCATCATAGTGGACAGTTCGACGCTCGCACCCAGAAATACCAGATCCTGGCTGGGGATGAACGGGATGCGCGAGACGATGAGCGACACTGCCGCAAACGTGAACCACGTCGACAGCGTAACGGATGGCATGGCTACCGACCATTGGCCGATCTGCAAGACCTGACCGAGTATGAGGCGCACGGCGTAGATGCCCAGGACGACGCCCGCGACGCGTGGCGCCATCGAGAAAATGTATCGCCTGAAACGCCAGCCGAGCGCAACCAGCACCGCCGCGATTGCGGCGCCGATGAGCACATAATGGATCGGCTGATGGCTGAACCAGCCGCGCACGTTGAAGTGGCCGAGGTAGAGAAACACCGTGAGCAGGCAGATAGCAACCGCGGTCGACGCCACCGACGAAACAATATTTGTGTCGCGCACGGTCTCGAGCAGCTCGCGTTCTGTCTTCTGCACCACGTTGCGGGCCCACATATAGAGGTAAACCTCGCCGGAGTACCCCAGCAAATCGCGGTTGTACACGCGTTTCTTGATGAGCGCGCTAAACGTCTTCCGGAAAGGCATCGGGCCCCAGGCGGCCCGGTAAACCAGAACCTCGGCGAGCGGAAGCGAGACGTAAAGCAGCGCGAAGAGGAGATAGAACAGCGGCGACGTCGGCAGCGACTCAACGATACTTGTCCACCCGATCGACGTCAGGCGGACCGCCAGGTAGGTGATGATGCCGACGGTCATTAATACTTGAAGCCGCCGCGCCACACGCATCCCCTGCGGCGATCGCCACCAGTCGAACACAGACCTCGTCTTGTCCCGAATCTTCGTTCCCAAAGAGGCTTCCTCAATCAGCGGCTGCGGATTTCATCCGGCGCCGCCATCAGTAATGACTAGATGATCAGAGGACGCGAGCAACGTCCAATCCACAACCCTGTTGCACACAACCCGCGAACTTTTCTCGATGTATCTACACGAACATGGGCCCGTATTTGGCATTCGTCATCGCATCATAAGCTGAGAAAACTAATGACTTTTCGGACGAAGGCTGCGCGCGTTCTGGCAGCGTGCTTTGTGGCGCACGCGCTACTCGTGTCCACGCATCTCGGTGAGTTCTGGCCGCTGAGCATTTATCCGATGTTCTCTTCCGCCGGAAATCCGTGGACCCGCGCACTCGTGATGGAGATTCCACCCGAGGTACCTGCTGAAGAGCTGTGGACGTCGGACACCGTTGACAACCTTCCGGGGCGCGTATACCCCGTCGGGGAGCACGGCATCTTTCAGAATGACCTCTCTAACTTCGTGTCCAAAACGGAGGAGTGGACGGAAGATCACCAGAGCGGGCTCAGGGCGATGTTTCGAGGTCGAGTTGCCAAGGACGAACGGTTGATGATATACAGCGTGACCGGCGAACAATCGGGCGGCGGCGTGCGCGTGACAGCGCACCCGTTGATGCTCCTAAAGGGCGACGAGGCAACGATGGCTGAAGGATTGGTGGCAGAATGATGAAACGACTGATTGACAACCTCTTCTCCCCCGACCTTGAGGAGACGCTCGGCGAAAAGCTGTTCTTCCGGTTCTTTGAGCTTTTCCTGGTCGTCTACATGCTCGTATTTGTGTGGGATTGGGCGCAGTACATCCCGCAGATCGAGACGGTTCTCCTGCCGCTCGGTATTGCCGGCTATGTGGATGTGTCGTTCATGTTCGGGAATAATCTCGCGTTCTGGAATGCGGGGGCGATAACGATAGCGGCGGCGCTGGGTGTGTCTCGGATTTTCCCCGGCATAGCTTACTGGATCGCAATCGCGCTATTCCACTTGCAATACGTTAGCCGCTATAGCCTGGGCGAGATCTCGCATGGCTCCAACATGATCGGCGTGAGCATTCTGGCGCTCGCCGTCGCAATGTCGTTCTTCAAAAACCCGACACACCGGCGGCGTTTCGCGCTCGGCTTTATCTACTTCTTCGTCGGCCTTGGTTATGTGACGGCCGCCTTCGCGAAGATGATCGGTACCGGGCTCAACTGGCCGAACGGACGACATCTCTGGATGTGGATCAATGAGCGTTATATCGACTCGCTGTCGGAGTTCGGGCTCTACGAGCTGAATTTCCTGCAGGAGATGATCCTCGGGAGCGTGGTGGTCGGAACGATCGTCTTGCTGTTCGGATTGATCGTGGAGTTCTGCGGCTTCTTGATGTGGTTCCGTAAGACACGCTACTTCATTACGCCGGTCATCATCGTAATGCACGCCGGCGTATTGATGACGATGAACATTGCCTTCAATGCGTTCACGCTGCAGCTCATATTTCTCGCACTGCCGTGGGCGAACTTCATCGACAGAGCGATTGCGCGCCGGCCGGAGATTACAGTTCAGCGGCTTCCGAAGGCTCTTCTCGCTCGGTTATGACGCGGGCACTGTTCATCAGCCAGGACTTCCCGCCGGCCGTCGGTGGCATCCAGACATACTCGTGGGAGATCGTGCGGCGTCTCGTCGATCGAGGCCTCGTATCTCGGATCATCGTTCCCTCCCACAAAAATGCCGCTAAGGTCGACGCCTCGCTTGATCCGCTCGTCCAGCGTATTGCCGTCCGACCGGATCTCCTTCCCCTGCCTCTTTTCACGCAACTGCCGAAGCGAGCCACGAGCCTGAACGTCGATGTCAGCTTTCACGCGCAGTGGCAGACGGCGCTGCCGGCTCTAAGGTCTCGCAGGAAGACGGGTTTCCCGCGGCGCATTGTCGTGGCGGCGCATGGCCGCGAATTGCTTTTTGACGCGGTGCCGCCGCCGTTATCCATCGCATACGGAAAGGCCCGCGAGTACGTCGTCCAAAATGCTGACCTCTTGCTTCCCGTGAGTGGTTTCACGGCGGGCCTGCTGCAGAACCTCGGTGCTCCCGATGAGCGCATCGAGGTCATCAACAATGGCACTGATGCCGATCGTTTCAGGCCGGTGCAGAATCTTGAGTTCCGAGGGAGTATCGGCGCCGACGATCGTCCGTTGATTCTCGCGATCGGGCGGATCGTTCGCCGCAAGGGGTTTGATACCGTCATCGAAGCGATGCCTCGCGTGCTCGAGTCCCTTCCCAATGCCTTACTCGCCATCGCCGGCGAAGGCCCGTTCGAGGCGGAGCTTCGAGCTCTCGTCGATCGACTTGGCCTGGTCGAGAGCGTTCACTTTTGCGGAGGCATCCCGTACGATAATCTGCCGGATGTGTACTCGTCGGC
>CAZRTY010000146.1:0-5426 GCA_964603055.1 uncultured Rhodothermales bacterium
CTGAGTCGGCGTTTCTGAGTCGGCGTTTCTGAGTCGGCGTTTCTGAGTCGGCATAGCGCCTTACGCGCATCGCAATCTCGTTTTCCGAAACGGACGGCCTACTCAGGTCGTCCGTTTTTTATTGATGCGTGTGGCTTTCACGCAGTCGTTTCATCCGCACCGAATCAAGGGCAGCATCTGCAGGTGATCTCCGGTCGTCACTTGATCCAGAATTCAGAGCAGGCCGATGAAGACCACCCCTGTTGCTTTCATCACCGGCGCCACGGGAATTGCGCGGGCGGCGGCCGTTGAACTGGCCCGCCGCGGCTACCACGTAGCTGCCATGGCGCGCACGCGCGAGGATGTCGAGGAGACCATCCGTCTCGTCGAAGCGGAAGGCGGCGAAGGGCTGATCATTCAAGGCGACGTCTCAAAGAATGCCGACGTGCAGGACGCGTACCGGCTGATCGCTCAGCGGTGGAACCGACTCGACGTCGTGTTTGCAAACGCGGGCATCAATGGGAAGTGGGCACCGATCGAAGACATCGACCTCGACGACTGGCAGACCGTCATCGACATCAATCTGACGGGCACGTTCATCACCGTTAAGCACGCGGTACCGATGCTTAAACGCAGCGGGGGAGGATCCATCATCATCACATCATCCGTAAACGGCACGCGGATGTTCAGCAACTCGGGCGCCTCGCCCTATGCATCAACGAAAGCAGCGCAAGTGGCTTTCGCGAAGATGATGGCACTCGAGCTCGCGCCGGACAAGATCCGCGTCAACGTAATCTGCCCGGGGATGATCGACACGGAGATCGAGGAGACAACCGACCGCGACACATTCGATGAGGCGCAGTATCCCGTTGAATACCCCGACGGCAAGCTGCCGCTTACGCACGGCAAGCCTGGCACGTCGGAGGATGTCGCGAAACTCGTCGCCTTCTTAGCCGGCGACGAATCTCGCCTGATCACGGGCACACCCGTCTGGATCGACGGCGCGCAATCTTTGCTCGTTGGGTGACGCGGCCGGTTGCGGCGTCAGTTGCGGACGCGGAATTGTTCGAACTCGCCCGTAGCTTCGCACTGGTCGACTTCAACAGATTCGACACGTGCCTCAGGTGGGCCCGTCCGCACGGCCTCGATCAGCTTTTCGATGGCGGATTCTTCTCCCTCCGCCACCAGCCAGACCGCGCCGTCGTAGTTGTTGCGAACCCAGCCGAGCACGCCCAAGTTGCGCGCATGCTCAACGATGAACTGCCGAAAACTTACCCCCTGCACGAGCCCCGAAACCCGCACGTTAACACGCTTCATGGCGGAATGGGATTGTACCTACAATTATTCGCGGGCCAAACATAACGGAACGGCCAACCATTTGCGTAAGCCGTCCTGTTGAGATTCATCGCGCCGAGGCGGAAGACAACACCGCAAGCGCGCGTATTCTGTTTAGAATTAGATGCTTATATAAAATAAAGAAGGCGCCGGATCCACGATCCGACGCCTTCATATCACGCGATCAGTGACTCCGTCCCTCACCCACTCGCGCGATTGCTCCGCTCCTGGTCAACGAGCGCCATGACACGCTGCGAAAACTCGGCATCCGCCTGAGTGCGCTGCACGATGTCGTCATAGTCGGCTCTTGTCAACCCGCGTGCCTCGATGGCCCCATCGATCCGCGTGTCGAGGTCGGCGCGAAGCCGCTCGGCCTCTTCCACATCCTCCGTCTGATCGATCTGAGCCTGATAGTCTGCCTGAATCTCCTCCACATCAACATACGCCTGCGCGAATGCCGTCAGCGTCTGATCAGGATCCGTCGCGTCCTGCGCCATCGCAACCGGGGCGAGTAGCAGTACGAACACGGCGAGGGCAATGATGCGAGATAAAATGCGGTTCATGTTTCCTTGAGGTTTATCAACTCCTGCACTGGGCACATGTGCGTGCCCTCCGAGCAAATATTCTCTTCACGAATCGTACCAATACCGAAAACCCGCCTTCCTGCCCCGTACGAGGCGGTTTATCCCGCTTCGCCGTGATCCGAGCCAACTTTCTGGGTAGTCACTGCGCAGTCGGCCCGCGAGCCGCGCACTCTCTGCACAGAGAGCCGCGTTAGAGGCGACATATGGCTTGTAACGGGGCTGTAATAGGAACACTTGGGGACGTTCGTGCCTGATTCGGCTACCCGAGGTCGTTTAAAGGCCGCTGATTTGTGGGGAACCGGATGCGGCCTCGCCCAGGTTCGCTCTTGTAAAGCCGGGACGGCCAGCGCGGGCACTCCGCTCCGTAGCTCTCCATCCGTCAACTTCGGACGCACGAAATTCACGCCGGCGTTCTCCGCCCGTTATTCCTGCCCTCCTTCGGTCGAAGCGCTCCGATCCGATACAGGATTTCCCTACAAGGAAACCGTCTGCTCCCCGCCATCCATCCAAGGCGTCCCACGCCATCGCCGTCAGCCGTCGCAGCCTATTATTTGCACGCTCCGATGGCGCTCACTCCGCCCGGAGCCGGCCGCAGCGCGCTATTGCAACATGCGGCGGTTCATCAATGCTCATGCAGACCACCAAGGCGATGGAACTCGTACGGGAAGACACAAGAGTCGAAGGAGGCGCCTGGCGTCACTTTTCGGAAGGCGCATGGCTCGACAAGATCGATGTGCGCGATTTTATTCAGCGCAACTATACGCCGTACCACGGCGACAAATCTTTCCTGGCCGGCCCCACCGACCGAACCGTCGGGATCTGGGCCACGCTCGGCAAACTCTTCGACGAGGAGCGTAAGAAAAGCGTGCTCGATGTATCGCAGGTACCGAGCTCGATCACCGCGCACGCGCCGGGATATATCGACGAAGACAACGAGCTCGTCGTTGGCCTGCAGACCGATGCGCCGCTCAAGCGCGCCATCTTCCCTAATGGCGGCTATCGGATGGTCGAGTCCAGCCTCAAAGCATACGGCTACGAGGTCGACCCGCTCGTCCGCGACATCTTTACCAAGTACCGCAAGACGCACAACGACGGCGTCTTCGATGCCTACACACCTGAGATCCTCGAGGCGCGACGCTCCGGCATCGTGACGGGCCTTCCCGATGCCTACGGCCGCGGCCGCATCATCGGCGACTATCGCCGCGTGCCGCTCTACGGCGTCGAGCGGCTGATTGAGGCGAAGCGCGACGAGATCGCGAGCATCGACGACTGCCACGCGACCGACGAGATCATCCGCGACCGCGAAGAACTCGCCGAGCAGCTCCGCGCACTCGACGAGCTGAAGGAGATGGCGCTCAACTACGGCTACGACATTTCGCGTCCGGCCGAGAACGCCCGCGAAGCCGTGCAATGGCTCTACTTCGCGTATCTGGCCGCCGTCAAAGAGCAAAACGGCGCCGCGATGTCGCTCGGCCGTGTTTCCACGTTCCTCGACATCTACTTCGAGCGCGATCTCGAAGAAGGCGTATTAGATGAGGTGGGCGTTCAGGAGCTTATCGACGACTTCGTCATCAAGCTGCGCATCGTGCGCTTCCTCCGCACGCCGGAGTACGACGCGCTCTTCTCGGGAGACCCGACCTGGGTAACGGAAGTGATCGGCGGCATGGGCAGCGACGGCCGAACACTCGTCACCAAATCGAGCTTCCGGTTCTTACGCACGCTCGAGAACCTGGGCCCGGCGCCCGAACCGAACCTGACCGTGTTCTGGTCGCCGGAGCTGCCGGAAGGTTTCAAGCGCTACTGCGCCGAGTTATCTATCGAGACGAGTTCGATTCAGTACGAAAGCGACGAGCTGATGCGTCCGACCTACGGCGACGACACGGCCATCGCGTGCTGCGTCTCGGCGATGGAAGTCGGCAAGCAGATGCAGCTCTTCGGCGCACGCGTCAACCTGGCCAAGTGCCTCCTTTACGCGATCAACGGCGGCCGCGATGAAGTCACCGGTGCGCAGGTCGGCCCCGACCTTGGGCCCATCGAAGGCGACCTCCTCGACTACGACGACGTCCTGACGCGCTTCGACATCATGATGGATTGGCTGGCGAAGGTGTACGTCAACGCCATGAACGTCATCCACTACATGCACGATAAGTATGCGTACGAGCGCATCGAGATGGCGCTGCACGACTACGACCCGAAGCGCACGATGGCCTTCGGCGTTGCTGGTCTCTCAGTGGCGGCCGACAGCCTTGCGGCGATCAAATTCGCCCGGGTCAAGCCGGAACGCAGTGAAAATGGGCTCGTGGTCGACTATGTGACCGAAGGGGACTTCCCCAAGTTTGGCAACAACGACGACGACGTGGACGGCATCGCCGTCTGGCTGGTGCAGGCGTTCATGGAGAAGCTGCGTCGTCTGCCAACCTACCGCAACGCGGTGCACACACAGTCGGTGCTGACGATCACGTCGAACGTGGTTTACGGAAAGGCAACGGGTAACACGCCCGATGGCCGCCGCCAGGGTGAGCCGTTCGCACCGGGCGCCAACCCGATGCACGGCCGCGACGAGAACGGCTTCATCGCCGCCGCACTGTCGGTGGCAAAACTGCCGTACGCCGACGCACAGGACGGCATCTCGCTCACCTCGACGGTCGTACCAAGCGGTCTCGGCAAGACAATCGACGAGCAGGTCGGCAACCTGGTCAACGTGCTCGACGGCTACTTCTTCGAAAACGGCTTCCACATGAACGTGAACGTGCTCAACCGAGACACGCTTCTCGACGCGATGGAGCATCCGGAGAAGTACCCGCAGCTCACCATCCGCGTGTCGGGCTACGCCGTCAACTTCATCAAGCTGACGAAGGAACAGCAGCTCGACGTGGTCAACCGGACGTTCCACGAGGCGATATAACGAGGGCGGTTATAACGAGGTCGGCGATTGAGGGGGGAGGTGGACGCCGCCTCCCCCTCGTCGCCGCCAAACTGAGCCGCTCGCCACACTGAGTTTCCCAGCGCCATGATCACCGAAGCCATCAGGCCTATCCGTCCTCCGTGCGCCTTCACAACGCTCCGCGGCACACCGCAGCGGTCGCGGCAGGTGAAAGAGGCCACGCAGTCGGACCGCGGCTTTCTGCACTCGATCCACACCGGCTCGGTTGTCGACGGCCCCGGCATGCGCACCGTCATCTGGACGACAGGCTGCATGCTGCGATGCCAGTACTGCCACAACCCGGACACGTGGCACATGAAGGACGGCAAGCCGATCACGATCGACGAGCTGATGGCGGAGATCCGCAAGTACGAGCGGTTCATGAAGCTGACGAAGGGTGGCATCACGATCAGCGGCGGCGAGCCGCTGGTGCAGGCGCCGTTCGTGATGCGCGTCCTGCGTGAGTGCAAAGAACTGGGCATCCACACGGTGCTGGACACGAACGGCTTCCTGACGGACCGGCTGTCGGACGATGACCTCGACGCCATCGATCTGGTACTGCTCGACATCAAGTCGTGGATACCGGAGACGCATCTGCTGGCAAC
>CAZRTY010000147.1:0-5371 GCA_964603055.1 uncultured Rhodothermales bacterium
GGCGTGTGCACCATCGACGCCGACGGATCCGCCAGTTGCGAAGCACCCGCTTCGCCGCAGTCCCCATTTCAGCAATCGTCTCAATCTCCACAACCGGACGCCAGCGAGGCATCCAGTTGTCGTTCCTGACCTTGTAACCACTGTACCCATGGCCATCACAGCCGGCACGACAAAGCAGCAGGTACACGCCCCCGTGCGCGACGTACCGAACAAAGGCGAATTACTTTCCGGAGCGGGTATTCTCGTCCGCTCGCTCGAAGCTGAAGGCGTCGAAGTTGTCTTCGGTCACCCGGGCGGCGCCGTCATTAAAGTTTACGACGAGATGGCGCGGCTCCAGCCGTCGTTCCGGCACGTCCTCGTCCGGCACGAGCAGGGCGGCACCCATGCGGCCGAGGGCTATGCCAAGGCCACCGGCAAGGTCGGAACCGTGCTCGTGACGAGCGGGCCGGGTGCCACCAACACCGTCACCGGTATCGCCGACGCGTACATGGACTCCGTGCCGATCGTCGTGCTGACCGGACAGGTGCCGCTCCCGCTCATCGGTAATGACGCATTCCAGGAGTGCGACATCATCGGCATCACCCGTAGCATCACGAAGCACAGCTTCCTGGTGCGCGACGTACGCGACCTGGCCTCGACGATCCGCGCGGCATACCATATTGCGCGCACCGGCCGTCCCGGCCCCGTCGTCGTCGACCTGCCGAAGGACATCCTCGCCGCCGAGACGATGTTCGATTATCCGACCACCGTCTCGCTGCCGGGCTACCGCCTGCCTGAGCCGCCGAAGGCAGAGTCGGTCCAGAAAGCGGCGCAGATGATCAACTCGGCGAAGCAGCCGCTGTTTTACGTCGGCGGAGGCACCATCAGCTCGGGCGGATCGGAGCTCCTGACCCAGGCCGCTCGCACAGCCCGCATCCCCGTGACAACGACCTTGCACGGCCTCGGCGCCTTCCCTGAAAACGACGACCTGTCGGTGGGGATGCTGGGGATGCATGGCACGTGGTACGCCAACCAGGCCGTCCAGAACTGCGACGTGCTCATTGCCGTCGGCGCGCGGTTCGACGACCGTGTGACGGGCAAGCTCGACGACTGGGCGCCCAACGCGCGCGTCATCCACATCGATATTGACGCCTCTTGTATCTCGAAGAACGTCTGGGCCGACTGCGCCATCGTGGCCGACGTGAAGGAAGCATTGACGGAGCTTGTGCCATTGCTGAAGCCACTCGACACCGAACCATGGCTCGAGCGCATTGCCGGCTGGAAGGCGGAGTGCCCGCTCGTTTACAAGAACAGCGACGGACGTCTGCGCCCGCAGCTCGTGCTTCAGAAGCTGCGCGAGAAGACGCAGGGCGATGCCGTCGTGGTGACCGATGTCGGCCAGAATCAGATGTTCTCGGCGCAGTACCTCGACTACGTCTATCCTCGCACGCACATCACGTCGGGCGGTCTCGGTACGATGGGCTTTTCACTGCCTGCCGCCATGGGCGCCGCCTTCGGCGTGAAAGATCGCCCCGTCATCACGATCAGTGGCGATGGTGGGTTTGTGATGAACGCGCAGGAGCTGAGTGTGGCCGCCGCGGCCAAGCTTCCGCTGAAAATTGTCGTCCTGAACAACAACTTCCTTGGGATGGTGCGGCAGTGGCAGGAGCTGTTTCATGATGCCCGCTTCAGCCAGACCGACCTGACCGACACGAACCCGGATTTCGTGAAGCTGGCCGAAGCGAATAACTGCGTCGGCCTGCGCGCGGAGACGCCGGAGGAGGTGCAGGATGTTATCGATGCCGCCTGGGAAATCAACGACCGCCCGGTCCTGATGGAATTCCGCGTCATCAGAGAGGAAATGGTCTTCCCGATGGTGCCGGCCGGCGCCGCAACGGGCGACATGATCACGCGGCATCCGTCGCAGAAAGACGACTGAGGTAACCATGGAACTCAAGCTTACGCCGCAGCAGATTATCCGCCGCAAGGCAGCCGGGCAGCCGATTGGCCCCGAGGATGTACAGACGAGCAAGCGCCACGTCATCACCATCCGCCTCGAGAACACGATTGGCGCGCTGAACCGCGTCATTAACATGTTTTCGGCGCGAGGCTTCAACCTCGAGAGCGTGGTCGTGGGCGAGACGAGCGACAAGTCGATCTCGCGCATGACGATCGTCACCACGGGTGACAACCGCATCATCAAGCAGGTCAACCGCCAGCTCGATCGCCTGATCGACGTGCTCGAAGTCGATGACGTCACCGAGGCGGATCACGTCGAACGTGAACTGTGCCTGCTCCGTGCGCACTACACGCCCGAAACGCGCTCCGAAATCCTCGACACGCTGCAGATCTTCCGAGGCAAGGTGGTCGACATCACGCGCGACACGATGACGTACGAGCTGACCGGTCCATCCGCTAAAATCGACGCCTTCGTTGAGCTCATCAAGCCACACGGCATCATCGAAGTAGCGCGCAGCGGACGCATCGCGCTTAGACGATCGGCAAACTCTGAACGGCTTGCACCGCATCAGGATAACTGAGCCGTCCTCGCTTTCTCCTCAAGTTTCAGATCAACACTCTTCCCCGCTTTTCAACCAATGAAGATCCACTACAAGGCCGATGAAGGCCTCATCCGTTCGAAGAAGGTCGCCGTCATCGGCTACGGTAGTCAGGGCCACGCGCACGCGCTGAACCTTAAGGACAGCGGCGTCGACGTTGTCGTCGGGCTCCGCCCGGGCTCGAGCTCCGAAGCCGAGGCCAAGGCGAAAGGCCTCGCAGTTGCCTCTGTGGAAGAGGCCACGGCGTCTGCAAACGTCGTCATGATCCTGATCCCCGATCAGTTTCAGAAGAAGGTGTACGAAGATCAGGTTGCGCCCAACCTCAAGCCTGGCGATGCGCTTGGCTTCGGGCACGGATTCAACGTGCACTACGGTCAGATCGTACCGCCCGAAGGTGTCGACGTATTCATGGTCGCGCCGAAGTCGCCGGGTCACCTGGTGCGGCGGGTCTACGAAGAAGGCGCAGGCGTGCCTTGCCTCGCAGCAGTGGCTCAGGATGCCACCGGCGGCGCGCTCGACCTGGCGCTGAGCTACGCCTCGGCCATCGGCGGCATGCACGCCGGCGTGATCGAGACGACGTTCCGCGACGAGACCGAAACCGACCTGTTCGGTGAGCAGGCCGTTCTTTGCGGCGGCGCCGAAGCGCTCGTCCAGGCAGGTTTCGAGACGCTGACGGAAGCAGGTTATCCGGCCGAGCTGGCTTACTTCGAGTGCCTGCACGAGCTCAAGCTGATCGTCGACCTGATGTACGAGGGCGGACTCGAGTACATGAACTACTCGATCAGCGATACGGCCGAATACGGTAATTACAGCCGTGGCCCGCGTGTGATTGGGCCTGAGGTCAAGCAGCGGATGCAGGAGATCCTCGGCGAGATCCAGTCCGGCGAGTTCGCACGTGAGTTCGTTGAAGTGGCTGAGGACGGCAAGACGCTGCCGGAGCTGCGCAAGAAATCGCGCGAGCACCCGATCGAGATCATCGGGAAGAAGCTACGCGACATGATGCCGTGGCTGAAGGGCAAGAAAAACGGCGTCGCCGCAGCATGAGCCGTTCACGAATCAACACGATGGGCACGTTTTAACTCGATGGGAATGTCGGATCAGTCTGAACAAACCACACTGCGGATAGCCAGCCTTCCGGGCGATGGCATCGGGCCGGAGGTCAACGCCGAGGCGCTGAAAGTATTGGGCGCGGCGGTAGCAGCCGAGGGCCTGAAGCTCGACGTCACCGAGCAGCGTATCGGCGGGAACGCGATCGACGCCACGGGCAGTCCGCTGCCGGAGCAAACGCTCGACGCCGTTCGAGGCGCCGACGCCGTATTGCTTGGTGCCGTTGGCGGGCCGAAGTGGGATGACTCTGAGGTGCGGCCTGAAGCCGGGCTTCTCGCACTGCGCCGCGAGCTGGGCGTCTTCGCCAACCTCCGCCCGGTGGCCGTGCCCGCTGGTGCGGAAGGTGCGTCGCCGTTGAGGCCGGGCGTTGTCGCCGGGACCGACATGCTCATCGTTCGGGAACTGACCGGCGGCATTTACTTCGGCGAGCCGGCAGGCATCAGCGAGGAGAACGGCGTCCGCACCGGCATCAACACCATGCGGTACGACGAGGAGGAAATTCGGCGTGTGGCGCGGGTGGCGTTCCGGCAGGCGGAGCAGCGCCGCGGCCACGTCACATCCGTCGACAAAGCCAACGTCCTCGCGGTGTCGCGCCTCTGGCGAGAAGTGGTCACGGCCGTTCATGCGGAAGAATTCCCCAACGTGGCGCTCGAGCATCTGTACGTGGATAACGCCGCGATGCAGCTCGTGCGCCGCCCAACAGACTTCGATGTCGTCGTTACAGGTAATTTGTTCGGCGATATCCTGTCCGACCTTGCCGCCACGCTCCCCGGCTCGCTTGGCATGTTGCCTTCAGCGAGTGTTGGCGGTCGGGCAGGACTTTTTGAGCCCGTTCACGGTAGCGCGCCCGACATCGCGGGGAGCGGACGTGCCAACCCGTGTGCGGCAATACTTTCGGCGGCGATGCTGCTCGACGACATCGGTCGTCCGCAGTTGGGCAACGTCGTCAGAGAAAGTGTGACATCCGTACTCGCAGAAGGGCTGAGCACGCCGGACGTCGGCGGCAAGCTGACGACGTCCGAGCTTGGCGATGCGATTGCCGAGCGTGTAGCGAGCCGTCTTGCGGAGGTAGCGGCATGAAACTGAATGGAGTTAGGAGTAAGGGATTTCGACTTATCAGGCGTCCGTAGACGGTGGGATGACCACCGGCCGCGGGCGCGCCTCGACCTCTGATTCCTTTCCGTCAGTAAACACATTAACTGATGACCACCCAGAAACATCCACTGATACTCTTCGACACGACGCTGCGCGATGGCGAGCAGGCGCCGGGCGCGTCGATGTCGGTGAGCGACAAGGTCGACATCGCGATTGCCTTGGCTAACGCCGGCGTCGATGTGATCGAGGCTGGATTCCCGGCCTCATCGCCGGTGCAGTTCGAGGCGGTCCGCCGCATCTCGGATCGTGTCGATAATGCCGTCGTCTGTGCGCTCGCACGCGCCATCGAGGGAGACATCCGCTCGGCGGGAGAGTCGCTGGCATCGGCAAAGAAAAGCCGTATCCACACCTTCATCGCTACGAGTGATATCCACATCGACGCCAAGTTCAGCGATGATCGCTACGGCAAGACGCTGGAGGAGAAGCGCAAGAAGATCATCGATCTGGCCGTCGCTGCCGTAGAGCAGGCCCGCCAGTACACGGATGACGTCGAGTTCAGCGCCGAAGACGCCAGCCGAACCGATCCTGCATATCTATGTGAGGTTGTGAAGGCCGCCGTTGCGGCCGGTGCG
>CAZRTY010000148.1:0-5313 GCA_964603055.1 uncultured Rhodothermales bacterium
GGGCGGGTTACACGCGCCGACAGCAACTTCCCGCGGCTGTTCATCCGGATGGACGCGCCCGGTTCTGTGTACCTCGGCTCATTGAGCACGTATCCGAAGCCGATGCCCTTGCTCAAAATGGGCGACTGCGTGCCGCTCGTGACCTCGCCGATTTTCTCTTCGTCATCGTTGAAGAGTTCATATCCCGTGCGCGGTACGCCGCGTTCTTCGAGCACGAAACCAACCAGCCGGCGGCTCGGACCATCATCCTTGACTTTCTGTAGCGCATCGCGGCCGATGAAGTCGCCCGAGTCGAACTTGACCAGCCAGGAGAGGCCGGCCTCGATCGGGTTCGTTTCGTCGGTGAGTTCGTTGCCGTAGAGACCGAGCCCCGCCTCGAGCCGGAGCGTATCGCGCGCGCCGAGTCCGCACGGCTTGAGGTCGAATGCTTTGCCGGCCTCGAGCAGAAGCTCCCAGAGCTCGACAACCACGCCCGGGCGGCAGTAAATCTCGAGCCCGGCTTCACCGGTATATCCCGTGCGAGAGACGATAGCCTGTGAGCTTCCCACAAGATTATCCGGCTGGATGAACCGGTATGAGCCGACGCCCGAGACGTCAACGCCCGTCGCGTGCTCAAATATCTCGATCGCCCGTGGCCCTTGAAGCGCGAGGAGCGATGTCGCATCCGATACGTCTTCGAGCTGGACGTCTCCTTCAAGCTGCTCCTTCATCCAGGCAACATCCTTCTCCGTGTTGGCGGCGTTCACCACGAGCATGAATTCGCTCGGCGCGAGCCGGTACACCAGCAAGTCGTCGACGATGCCGCCGTCGGGCCGGCACATCACCGTGTAGAGGGCGCGCCCCACCTCCATTTTCGCGATGTCGTTCGTCACGAGGCGCTGCAGGTAGGCTTCCGCGCCCGGCCCCGAGATCATCACCTCGCCCATGTGCGAGACGTCGAACAAGCCCGCCGCTTGCCGCACGGCCTTGTGCTCTTCGACGATGCTCGTGTACTGGATCGGCATATCGAATCCGGCAAAATCGGCCATCCTCGCACCGAGCGCGATGTGAGCGGCATGGAGCGGAGTCTGCCTGAGTGATGATTTGTCTGCCATGGGATGCGCGCGTGTCGGAAATGAAATCGCCGCGACATCAATTGCCGCGGCGCCAAATGGAGTGACCGGATTCAAAAATCTCCGGATATAAAATGATACGCCTGGCCGATCGGCGAATCAACGCGGCAGGCGCACTACAGAGAGCTAGAGCGGCCGGGCTCTGAAATCGCCGGCGTTCAATAGTTTGATGGCCTCCTCGGCTTCTCCTCGCTGCTCGAAGCCGAGCCTGAACGCGCCGCCCGTGCCCTCCCGAATTTTCAGCAGCTCTATATCCTTGATGTTGACGCCGGACTCCCCGAGCATCGTCGTCATACGCTGCAAGACCCCGGGCTTGTCTTCCGCCTGCACAATAATGTTGTGCAGGGGATGGAGGAAGCCGCGCATGTCTCGCGGGATTGCCCGTCGACGCGCCGCCGCGGCGTCGAAGGTGCGCCGGATCTCGTCGTAGTCTTCCTCGATGAGGCGGTTGCGCAGCCGCTGGATTGCGGCCGACATCCCGGCGAGCGTATCGAGCACGTGGCCGTGATTCGCAGCGAGAATCCCTTGCCAGATGTCGAACGATGACTCGGCGATGCGCGTCATATCCCGAAACCCACCCGCGCCGAGCGTCCGCACCAGATCATCATCCCCACCGAAATCGTGCGCGGTCTGCACCAGCAACACGGCCATCAACTGAGGAAGGTGACTCACCGCGGCGGCCGCCCGGTCGTGGACATCCGGGTCGATCACAAGGATGCGTGCGCCGATCGCTTCCAGTAATTCGAGGGTGGGTTTGAAAGCGGAGGGAAGCTCGCCATCCGGCGGACACAGTGCGTAGACGGCGTTCTCGAACAGCATCGGATCGGCGTGTTCGATGCCGCCGGCCGCCGCGCCGGCCATGGGATGGCCCCCGACGAACGTCTGCTCGGGCGATATCACCTCCCGGGCGCAGTCGACAATCGGGCGTTTCACCGATCCGACGTCCGTGATTACGCTGCCAGACGGCGCATGCTCGGCAACGGTCTGCAGCACGCGTAGCGACGCCGAGAGCGGCGTGGCGATGATGATGAGGTCGGCGTCCTGGACGGCTTTCTCGAGATCATCCTCGCCGTCGTCGATGGCACCGACGATAATGGCGCGGGCAAGGACGTCAGGATTATCGCAGCCGATAATGTGCAGATCGGGCCGCGCGCGCTTGAGAGCGAGTCCGAGCGAGCCCCCAATGAGGCCGGTTCCGATAATGACTATCCGTCTGATCATCCTCGAAGTATGTCGTCGTTGAAACGAAACGTGCGCCTACGCCGACGACGTCACCGGCAACCCGTTCTCGTGTCTATCTTGTTTGATGCACGCGCCCTGCTTGCAGGCAGCTAGCTTGTAGGAGTCCTGCCGGCTGTTTGCCTCTTGACCAGCATCCCGCATCATGCACCTGCATGATAGTCCTACATCATACTGCGGCCTAACCTCGTCATTCAACTATGCTATTGCCGATTGGCGATGAGAATCGCCGTGCTTCGCGACCGGCCTGGGTCACGTATTTGTTGATTGCGGCCAACTTCGCCGTCTTCTTTTTTCTGCAGCAGGGTGGTCTGAATCAGGCGTTTACCTACGGCTGGAGCGTTGTTCCGCTCGAAATAACGACCGGGACCGACCTCACCACGCCTGTGCCCATCACGGTCGAAGGGCAGACCGTCGAGATCCCGCACCATCCGGGTCCGACGCCGATTTACCTGACGCTGATATCCGCCATGTTCATGCACGGCGGCTATTTGCATCTGTTCGGCAACATGCTCTACCTGTGGATCTTTGGCGACAACGTAGAGCATCGCTTCGGCGCCCGAGCGTTCCTCGCGTTTTATCTGCTCAGCGGTCTCGCCGCGACTGCGGCGCAAATTGCACTCGATCCCACGGGCGTCATTCCGAATCTCGGTGCCTCCGGTGCAATCTCCGGCGTACTCGGCGCTTACCTCGTGCTCTTCCCCAAAAACCGCGTTTACGCACTGCTGTTTTATTTCGTCGTGTCCGTGCCCGCCGTCGTGGCCATCGGCATGTGGATCATCTTCCAGTTCATCAACGGGCTCGGTTCGATTGCGGTCTCGCAGGAATCCGTGGGAGGCGTTGCGTACGGTGCGCACATCGGCGGTTTCTTCGCCGGCATCATACTGGCGACGATCATGCGATTCGTGATCAAAGAGGAGAAGCCGAACATTTACAGTCCGTACGAAACGAAGCAACGCTAGCTCGCCGGCGTCATGTGCGTAGCGCTTCTTCCACCGAGCCTTCACCGGAGGGAAGCCGGGAACGTCCGATCTTGTCGGCATCGGCACGTGCTCACCGAGAGCGGATGATCACTTTCACGGCCCGGCCTCGGTACATTGGCTTCCACATACGTAGTCGTTTTCTCGACTTCCTTTTCTAGACGACCTTTTCGCTACGAGACGCCATCGCCTTCATCATCGAAGGGCTATAATAAATAGGGCTATAATAAATTATGACACATCCCTGGCACGACGTACCCACCGGTGCCGACGCACCCGAACGGTTTCTTGCGATTATTGAAATTCCGCAGGGAAGCAAGATCAAATACGAGCTTCACAAGGAGACGGGTTTGCTGTTTGTTGACCGCGTGCTCTACTCGTCGGTCGTGTACCCGGCCAATTACGGTTTCATCCCTCAGACTCTTGGCGACGACGACGATCCGCTCGACGTAATGGTGTTGATGCAGGAGACCGTTGCGCCGCTTAGCGTGCTGCGTGCACGGCCGATCGGGATGATGACGATGCTCGATCAGGGGCAGAACGACGAGAAGATCATCTGTGTGCACGAAGATGACCCAGCGTTCAATGCTTACCACAGCATCGATCAGCTTCCGGAGCACCGTTTGCGCGAGCTGAAGCGGTTCTTCCAGGATTATAAAGTGCTCGAAGACAAGGAGGTCTCGGTGCGGGAGTTTCTGGGACCAGAGGATGCGCGCCGCGTGGTCGCCGAGTCGATGGAGCGCTACTGGAGCTTTATGTCTCGCAAACGAAGTGGCCGCGAGCCGCTCGAGGAGGCGATCAAAACTATTTCAGGGAGCCCGGAAGAATAATATCGTCGCCGAAACGGGCTCGCAGCTCGTCGACGGTGCGCAGTAATGTCTGCCGGCGCTCCGGCTGTGGATCGTCGAGCGTGGTCTGGATGCCGCTTTCCGTGAGCCCCTCGGCGCGTACGCCGATCAGACGAACGGCGCGGCTCGTCATCAGCTTCTTCGCGTGCGGCTCGATCGTGCGGTAGAGCACAAGCGCCTCGTTCGTTGGCTTGACCGTTGTTGACCGCGTCACCGTCTCAAAATCACTGTAGCGCCATTTGAGGATGATGCGCGTGGTGAGCTTGGACTTTTTGCGCAGGTCGGAGGCCGTCTGTTCGGATAGGTGTCTCAGCCGCTTCAGGATGACGTCAAGGTCATCGACATCCTCGCGGAATGTGCGCTCATGACCGATCGATCGCGGATCGTATTCAGGTGAGACCGGCCGCGCGTCGACGCCGTGCGCCCTCCGGTAGAGCGATCGTCCGTTGTCGCCCAGCAGGTTGATGATGTTTTCTTCGCCGGCGCGCTGGATATCCCCGAGGGTCTGGAAGCCACGCGATCGCAGGCGCGAGGCCGTGCTCGGTCCGACGCCCGGAAGCGTCTCAACAGGTTTCGGCGCGAGGAAGTCGGCCTCTGTGCCCGGCTCGATGTAACCCACGCGGGCCGTCGTCCGCTCATGCACACGCCTCCGCTTGACGTCGTTCGTCGCGATCTTCGCCATAAGCTTGCTCGTGGCGAGGCCGAACGTCACAGGCAGCCCAAGCTCCTCACGAACACGCCCTGCCGTGTCATCGCACCACTGGCGCAGGTCGCCGAAAAGCGGCTCGCAGCCGGTGAGATCGAAGTAGAACTCGTCGATCGAAGCCCGCTCCACAACAGGCACCTGGCTCACGAAGAAGTCATTGACGCGGCGGCCAAACGTCCGGTAGTCGCCGTGCTGGCCCCGAATGAAGATGGCCTGTGGGCAGAGTCTCGCCGCGGTCCTGGACGGCATACCGCTGCGCACGCCGAAGACACGCGTTTCGTAGGAGCAGGCCGTCACCACGCCTCGCCCGTTCGGGTCGCCGCCGACGATGACCGGCTTGCCCTCGAGCGATGGATCCCGGAGGCGCTCGACCGACACGAAGAAGGTGTCGAGATCAGCGTGAACGATGCGGCGGCGGAGATCCATCT
>CAZRTY010000149.1:0-3224 GCA_964603055.1 uncultured Rhodothermales bacterium
GTCGGGCACCGAGAACCAACTCCCCAACGCAGCGACTATTAAGATGATGCGGACACGGGCGGCGGAGAATCCACCGATCTCGTAACGTTGCCAATCTCTTATCATGCAATGGCTTACGGCGATGAAAACACAGACAGGTCGCCGCCTTGCGGAGCACTGGCGTCGCCTACCACTGCTGAACTTGTCCGTTGAGAATCCAAACCTCGATGCATGCCGAATGGCCACGAGCCCATTCTTGCGCTGGTTTTGCCTGGGATACACACGAGCTTGACGGTACCATTGCCATGAGGCGTTTATAATAGCCGCCTTAAATCCGACCCAATTGCCGCCCCACTCTTTCTGCCGCACCGTGATGCTCACTATTCAGACGCTGAACAAGATCTCCGTTGAGGGGCTCAACCTGTTTCCTCGTGATCAGTACGAAATCGCCACGGAGATCCCATCGCCCGACGCCATTCTGCTTCGCAGTCAGAACTTGCACGGGGTGGATTTGCCGGCGTCGGTCAAGGCAATCGCGCGCGCCGGGGCTGGCGTCAATAACATTCCGGTCGATCTATGTTCAGAGCGTGGCATCGTCGTGTTCAACACGCCGGGTGCGAATGCCAATAGCGTCAAAGAGCTGGTCCTCGCGGGTCTTCTGCTTTCGTCGAGGCGAATTAGCGAAGGCATATCATGGGTGAGGACGTTGAAGGACGAGGGCGAGCAGGTGCCGGCACTCGTCGAGGGGGAGAAGAAGGCATTCGCCGGGCCGGAGATCGCAGGTAAGACGCTGGGCGTGATTGGCCTCGGCGCTATTGGAGCTTCGGTTGCGAATACGGCGCGGGCGCTGGGCATGGACGTCATCGGCCACGACCCCTTCATCACGGTGGAGGGCGCGTGGGAGCTATCGAGCGACGTCCGTCGCGCGGTGAACCTCACGGCGCTCATCGCCGAGAGCGACTACATCACATTGCACACGCCGCTGACCGACGACACACGAGGTCTGATCGACGATCGACTGATCTCCCATATGAAGCCGGGCGCGCGCATCCTGAACTTCGCCCGCAAGGAGCTGGTCGATCACGAGGCTCTCTTTCGCGCATTCGCGTCGGGCCAGGTAGCCGCGTATGTCACGGACTTCCCGTCGGCCGATTTACTGGCATACGATCAGGTGATCCCCGTGCCTCACCTCGGCGCATCAACGCCCGAAGCCGAGGCGAACTGTGCGGTCATGGCGGTACGGCAACTGCGGGCATTCCTGGAAGACGGCAACATCGTGAACTCCGTCAACTTCCCAACCTGCCAACTGCCGCGCTCGGCCGGACGCCGCCGTCTCGTCATCACCAACCGAAACATCCCCAAGATGGTCGGCCGCATTACGACGATCCTTGCTGACGGCGGTGTGAACATTGCCGACATGATCAACAAGGGGCGTGGCGAGCTTGCCTACAACATCATCGATCTCGACTCCGCAATCGATGCGAGCGTCATTAGCCAGCTCGAGGCCGTCGAGGGCGTTATCAACGTTCGCTATCTGGACTGATCACGCGATCGGCCGCCCCGCAGAGAACCTCGAGCTTATACCGGCTGCGACAACAAAATCTGCAATCGCGGCTCCAGGCTGGAGCGGGTTACGAGGCCCAGCACACGCTCACGGACAACACCTGAGCGGTCGACGATGTACGTCGTCGGCAGAGCGTAGATACCGCCGAAATGATCTCCGACTGGACCTTCGTCGATCACGAGCGGATAGTTGATCTGCATCTCGTCGGCAAAGGGACGGACCACGTCGAACCCACCTTCGTCGGTCGAAACGCCGAGAATCGTGAGGCCTTCCGATCCGTACTCTTCCTGTAGTTCGACGAGTTCAGGGATCTCGAATCGGCAGGGGCTACACCATGTTGCCCAGAAGTTGATGACGACGACCTCGCCGATGTGATCGGCCATTCTGAACGTGCCGCCTTCCATGAGATCGAGCTCGAAGTCGGGCACGTCGAATGCCTCAAAGTCGGAGGCGAAAGACGTTGAGGGAGGCAGGGCGTCCTCGCCCGGCGCGATTGGTGCGTCTGTCTGATTCTGAGGCGCAGGCTCCTCGGTGCTGCTGCACGCGGATGACGCGACGAGCAATAAAGCGAGAAGCAGAGTCGGTATGATGCGGATGTGCATGGCGGCGCGGGAAGTGTTCACGAGGTGCCGGCAACGGACGTCGATGCTGACGAGCGGGTAGCCATGCTTCCCCCGGCGAGTGCGCCGACCACAACCGCTGCACTTACGAGGAGCGGATACAGGGCCGGCTCATTCGCCGCCGGACCCCGAAGGAGGTCGGGAAGCGTGAGAAGAAAAATAAGCGCCGCGAAGCTTAGGGCGTGCAACATAGGCTTGCCGGGTGCGACGCTTGCCGTCAGCATGCCTCCACCGAATGCGGCCAGGCCGACGAGCACAACGTGAGCGACGATGCGCCCCATGGAAGGTCCGGTGGGAGGAACGGGAAATATCGTATCCAATCCCCAGATGACGACGACGAAGAGCACCATATATAGGCCTAAACCGGCCAGGACGGAGAGGAAGCCTTTCAGCATGTTCAATCTGGCAAATGGGAATCGTGCTACGCGTCACCAAAACAACCCGGCCTCGGGCGCCAATCTCTGCGGATACCTCGCACGCTCGGCGTTCCTCGACGCTCCTTCGGTACATGCTTCGTGGTAGAGACGTTTCGGCCGAGACGTGATAATACAACGAAGGGAGCCCCTCTTAGCGAGAAGCTCCCTTACCTCAAGGCCAATTACGAGTGGCGCCCGGGTAAACACTCCGTAGGGCCAACCGGCCTCCGGCGATTAATTCCGCAGGATGAGCAGATCGTAAAGATCCTTATCCCGATCGACTTTCGTTGCTTCGATCTTGAATCCGTCCTGCAAGTGCTCGCGCACACGCATGCGGATGCCCGTCACTTCAGAGTAGGTGATCTGTTCGATGATCAGTGCTTTGCCACTACCGAGTTTATCGGCGGCTTCGAGAACACGATCATATTTGGAGCCCCGTCCACGCTTACGGTTGAATAGACGGCGTGCCTCCTGGGCATCAAGTTCTTTGAGTGTGAAATCACTCGTTGTGCTACGTCTTCTTTTTGCCATGTCAGTCGGTGATTCGAATTTGTCGGGTTGATGCGCGGAAGTTAAAGAATCTGCTATAGAATAATCCTCGTCTCTCTGGTAACATCCGAAAATATTGACCTGATATTGATTTGT
>CAZRTY010000149.1:3324-5307 GCA_964603055.1 uncultured Rhodothermales bacterium
CCCATGATGGCCGTGAGCACTGCCGTAGCAAGAACGCTCCACAGTAATAAGTACCCGAGTTCGATATCACCTGTCATTCGTTAGAACCGTAGTGGTTTATGCAGTGGTTTCGGATTCACGCTTCGTGGGCATCCCATTAACGAGCTTGTCTGACCGACGGTCGCCCGTTTTGTGCGCAATCATCAGTAGCGTGTTAATGAGGCCGATATGCGTAAACGCCTGGGGAAAGTTGCCGATGTGTTCGCCGGTATCCTCGTGGATCATCTCGGCGTAGAGCCCGACGTCGTTTTGGTACTCGAGCATCGATTCAAAAAGCTCGATCGCTTTATCGACATCGCCCAGTAGCGCCAGGTACTCGTCATCCCAGAAGCTGCACAGCCCGAAGGCATGCTCTTCGCCCGGCAGACCATCGTCAACATCCTCTTCGTATCTAAAGAGTAGCGAACCTCGGCCCAGCCGCTCCTGGATGAGCTCGTAGGTACGAACCATTCGCGGGTCATCGGGCTCGACGAACTGGTACATCGCCAGCAACAACAGACTGGCGTCCATCTGGTCGCCACCAAACTCTGACACGAAAGCGCCGAGCTCCTCGTTATATCCTTCGCGCTCGACCGTCTCTCGGATCTCACGCGCCGCGTCGGCAAAACGGTCTCGCGGCACCTCCATGTGGCCGGCATCGTGCAGCTTGATCAGCCGATCCATCGCCACCCAGCTCATCACCTTGGAGTACGTGTTGTGCCGCGGCTCGGACCTCTTCTCCCAGATGCCTTCGTCCGGCAACTGCCACTTATCCAGCAAGGCGATTCCTGCGCGTATCAGCATCCGGCTCTGCCAGCCGTCGAGGTGGCCGCCCTCTTTCACATACTCGTATGCCGCCAGGATGAGCTCTCCATATGTATCGAGTTGCAACTGATCGACGGCTCCGTTACCAACCCGCACCGGCTTAGAACCGCGATAGCCTTCAAGATGAGGCAGCTCATACTCTTCAAGATCGAAGCGGCCATAGACGTCGTACATGATCTTGAGGCGCGACAGCGTATGACGAGCCGAGTACAGCAACCACTCGAAAAAGGCATCGGCTTCTTTACGATAACCGAGCTCCATAAAGACGCGGATGGTCATACCGGCGTCTCGGATCCAGCAGTAACGATAATCCCAATTGCGCACGCCGCCGATGCCCTCCGGAAGCGACGTCGTCGGCGCAGCGACCACGGCGCCGGTACGCGAGAACGTCATCAACTTTAGCGTGAGCAAGCTGCGGATCAGGTGCTCGCGGTAACGACCGTCGTACGAGCAATGGCCGACCCATTCGCGCCAGAACTTGACCGTCCGCTCAAGCTGATCTTCAACGCCGTCGCCAAGCACCGGTAACACGGCCGGCTCGTGCGAATCGAACGTCATGGCGGCATCTCGCACCTCGCCTTCACGGAGCGTTGTCGTCCCGCGTAACGTGGCGCCTCCGTCAACAAGCTCGACCTCGAGGTCCGTGCGGAAGTCCAGTATACCCGCTTTGATCTGGCACGAGTAGCCCATCTTGCCGCGGTGCTTCAAGCGGGGGATCTTCCGGCCGTAGTCGAGCCTGGGCTCGTACGAAAGCAACATCTCGACCTCGCCCCGGGTGCACTCCACCCGTCGCACAAGGGCGTGCGCCGGCCATATGTTCTGGTCGTAGGCGTCGTACTCGGCCACCGGCATGAAATCCGTCAACCGAACTTCACCCGTCTCCGTGCGGAAGGTCGTCTCGAGCACGTTCGTATCCGGCAAGTACCTTCGCTCAACTTCGAACTCACCGGTCGGCGCAATAACAAAACGGCCGCCTTTCTCACGGTCAAGAATAGATGCGAAGACCGACGGACTGTCGAAGCGTGACCAGCACAACCAGTCGATCGAGCCTATCTTTGAGATCAACGCGGCGGTCGAACAATCGCCGATGATAGCATAATCACCGATTGGTCGAAATTCTCGGGTCACTTTTTCCATGCA
>CAZRTY010000150.1:0-5306 GCA_964603055.1 uncultured Rhodothermales bacterium
CGCGAAATCCGGGTGGCAGTTGATGCCCGTTCCCGTCGCCGTTCCGCCGAGCGCCAGTTCCATCAGCTCGTTCGACGCCGCGCGGATCCGACGGATCGACTGCTTGATCTGCGCCGCGTAACCGCCGAACTCCTGTCCGAGCCGCACCGGCGTGGCATCCATCAAGTGGGTACGGCCACTCTTGAGCACATCGTCGAACTCCTTGGCCTTGGCGTTGAGCGCATCCTCAAATCGTCCCAGCGCCGGCAAGAGGTCCTTCTCAATCCCAACCCGAGCCGAAACATGCATTGCCGTCGGGATGACGTCATTCGACGACTGCGACATGTTGACATCGTCATTCGGGTGCACCGAACGATTGCCACGTCCGCTTCCCAGGATTTCGGAGGCCCGGCTTGCGATCACCTCGTTGGCATTCATGTTCGTCGACGTGCCGCTACCCGTCTGGTAGATGTCGAGCACGAACTGATCGTCATGCCGCCCTTCGATGACCTCGTTGGCAGCCTTGACGATGGCATCTCGCTTGTTCTCGTCGAGCAGCCCGAGACTATGGTTGGCTACGGCAGCGGCTCGCTTGACGGCACCGACGGCTTCGATAAAGCGCCGGCTGAAACGCACACCACTGATAGGAAAGTTATCGGCCGCGCGCTGTGTTTGCGCTCCGTAAAGGGCGTCTTCCGGTACCTGGACTTCGCCCATTGAGTCTCGCTCGATACGAAAGGACATAGTGTTCTCGGGAAGTTTCTTAGATAGAGATTGGACGTTCATCGGGCCGATCTGAATATAATCGGAGCGATTTGCCAGCGTGCGTCCAACCGCAACTTAGGGGTGAATTATGACCTAAATCAGGCGAGCATGGGAGGGAAGTCGGTCAACGGGCGGGATATTTCGCCCCGTCCATTTGGACGGCCAACGGTGCGGCCGCTCATGATGTCGTCCCCGTTCAGCTTATTCCTATTCCTAGTCTGCCCGCTCAAGTCAGTATGGAACTCATTCACGACATCGAGGACATGATGACCCGCGCATCCGCGCTGCGGGCCGAGGGCAAACGCGTAGCCCTCGTTCCGACGATGGGCGCGCTGCACGACGGCCATCTTGAGTTAGTCCGCGAGGCCCGGGCACACAGCGACACCATCGTGGTCAGCATTTTCGTGAATCCCACTCAATTTGGGCCGACCGAAGATTACGACCGCTATCCTCGCCGTCTTGAAGAGGATATTGAGCTGCTGCGCGGCGTCGCCCCAGACGGTGTGATCGTATTCGCACCCAGTGTCGAAGGCATGTACCCGGGCGGACATCTCGAGCTTCAACCGATACGATTCACCGTTCGCGAACTCGACCGGTGGTTATGCGGCCGCTATCGCGAAGGCCACTTCGATGGCGTCGTCACGGTGGTGGCTAAGCTTCTGAACATTGTCCGGCCGGACGTCGGCGTGTTTGGCCTCAAAGACGCGCAGCAATTCGTCATCCTGCGGAGGCTCGCACGCGATTACTTCTTCGGAACCAGGTTGATCGGAGTGCCGACTGTCCGTGAGGATGACGGCCTGGCCATGAGCTCGAGAAACCGCTACTTGAATGACGAGGAACGTCTGCAGGCGCGCGTACTTTCCCAGGCCATAACCGGCGCTGAAGCCGCAATCAAACAAGGGGAACAGCGGGTTTTAGGCATTGTTACAGCGATGCGCGACACGATCGGCCAATCCGAGCTCGCAAAACTCCAATACGCGGAAGTCGTCTCGTCCGACGATCTGCAGCCGCTCGAGACAATTGAGTCCGGAATGGAAGTGCTTGTGGCCGTCGCAGCTTATTTCGGGGAAACGCGGCTTATCGACAGCGCTTTTGTGACGACGCCTTGATTCGCTCCGCAACTTAGTAATCGATCCCATCCTGTGATGACGTTGACCATGTTCCGGGCGAAGCTCCACCGCCTCCGTGTAACCGAGGCCGACCTTTTTTATGAGGGGTCGATCACGCTCGATCAAGAGCTGCTGGACGCTTCAGGCATCCTTCCATATGAGAAGGTGCAGGTGGTCAATATCAACAATGGTAGCCGCCTCGAGACCTATACCATCCCGGGAGAACCCGGTGCAAGGACGGTCTGTCTTAACGGCCCCGCGGCCCGTCTCGCTCAGCGTGGCGACGAGATCATCGTCATCAGTTATGCCGACATGTCGCACGAAGAAGCACAGAAGCACAGGCCGCGCGTTGTACTTGTCGATGAGGACAACAATCCGAAAGAAATCATCGATTTGCAGGTCTCTCAGAACAAAGCTCTGGTCGACCAGACGCTATAGTCCGGGCAGGTCACCGCTTACGACTAATCGTATCAGGGAGCGCCATTTAGGTGCTCCCTTTTTGTTTTGGGGGATAAGAGTTGCCCGGCCTCGCGCCTGCGGTTTAGATTACCGCATCAGTTAATCAACGCGTTAAGTCATGCACGTCAAGCGAGTGGCTGTTATCGGCGCCGGCACCATGGGGAACGGCATCGCCCATGTTTTCGCCCTCGGCGGCATCGATGTGTCGCTCGTCGATGTATCAGACGAAGCAGTTGAGGCTGGAGTGACAACGATCCGGAAGAACCTCGGCCGCCAGGTCGACAAGGACGTCATCTCTCAAGCCGAGTCCGACGAGGCGTTCGAGCTTATCCATACCAGTACGGAGCTCGAGAAAGCAGTCAGCAACGTCGATCTCGTTGTCGAGGCGGTATCCGAGCGAGCCGAAGTCAAAGCCGACGTATTCCGCAGACTTGACGCGGCTGCGCCCCCAGCCGCAATCCTTGCATCCAACACGTCATCGATCTCGATTACCTGGATTGCCGCGCAAACTAAGCGGCCCTCAAACGTGATCGGCATGCACTTCTTCAACCCCGTTCCGGTGATGAAGCTTGTCGAGATCGTGCGTGGCCTCGAAACAAGCGATGCCGTCTTCAACACGGTGCGATCACTGTCCGAGAGGTTAGGGAAGTCTCCGGTAGAGGTCTCAGATTATCCGGGCTTCGTGTCAAACCGCGTGTTGATGCCGATGATCAACGAGGCCATTTATTGCGTGATGGAAGGCGTTGCCTCGGCCGAGGACATCGATCAAGTGATGAAACTGGGGATGGCTCACCCAATGGGGCCGCTCACCCTAGCCGACTTCATCGGCCTGGATGTCTGTCTTTCCATCATGGAAGTCCTCCACACACAACTCGGTGACGACAAATATCGCCCTTGTCCGCTCCTGCGCAAGATGGTGACGGCCGGACGCCTTGGTCGAAAAAGCGGGCACGGCTTCTACACGTATAACTGATCCGTCCGAGGGAAGTCCGTCTTTCCTACAATCATTCGTCGCCGTTGTGGTACCGGTCGTAGGCGTCGATGATATCTTTGACGAGGCGGTGGCGCACAACATCGCTCTTGTCGAAGTAGACGAAATCGACGCCGTCGATCCCCGTCAAGATCTCCTGCGCCTGCGTTAATCCCGAAACCTCACTTTTCGGCAGGTCTGTCTGAGTGATGTCACCCGTCACAATCGAGCGGCTGTTCGCACCGAGGCGGGTCAGAAACATCTTCATCTGGGGGCCGGTCGCATTCTGGGCTTCGTCGAGAATGACAAAAGCCGAGTTCAGCGTACGTCCGCGCATGTACGCCAACGGAACGATCTCGACTACGTGCTGCTCGAGGAATCCGCGGAGCTTGTCCGGCTCCAGCATGTCCTCGAGCGCGTCGTAGAGCGGACGCAGGTAGGGGTCGACCTTTTCCCGGAGATCGCCCGGCAGAAAACCGAGCCGTTCGCCTGCCTCAACAGCCGGTCGCGACAAGACGATCCGCTTGACCTGGCGTGACTTCAACGCCGCCACCGCCAATGCCACCGCCGTATAAGTTTTCCCCGTTCCGGCAGGTCCAATCGCAAAGACGAGGTCGTTGGCACGGGCGGATGCGACTAACTTCGCCTGGTTTGGCGTGCGTGCTTTGATCATCCCGCCCGAGGGCGTGAACAGAACGACATCGCGCGTATCGCGAGCGGCTGAGGCGCCGTCCCCCGTCGTGAACAGCGCCAGGACCGTATCCACATCCTTCTCTGTCAGGTTACCGTTGCGGTTCAACACCACAATCAGCTCGTTGAGGATCCGATCGATAAGGTCGACGCTGGCTTCATCGCCGCGCAGAAAGACTTTGTTACCACGGGCCGTGATGCGCGTGTTGGGAAAGGCCGACTCAACCTGGCGCAGGTAAACGTCGTTAAAACCGAATAACAGGAGTGGCTCCGTGCCCTCAATTGTGATTGTACGATCAGCCAATAGCGCTGTAAGACTACGTTGGAAGTGAATGCCCTCGTGGCAACGGCGGAATCTAACGGCGAGCGGCATCGTAGGTGCCCGCAACCTCACACATTAGCGACAGGAATGAAACGAACGCTCGTCGTTGAATTCACCAAAATGACCGGGGCCGGTAACGACTTCATTGTGATCGACAACCGGTTCTTCCATTTCACCGATGAAGAGCTTGCCTCGTTCGCTTCTCGATTTTGTAAGCGCCGAGTCGGTATCGGTGCCGACGGCCTGCTAGCGCTGAATCCCGCCTCGAGTTCCGAACATCATTTTCGGATGCGGTACTTCAATGCGGATGGATCGCTGGCCACCATGTGTGGCAACGGCGCACGATGTCTTGCCCGGTTTGCCTTCGAGGGTGGGATTGAGGCGTCGCCGCTTGTTTTCGAAACGGACGCCGGGGTTTACCGCGCCGAAATTGAGCCCGGCTCGGATCGTGTACGCCTTTCCATGACAGATCCGCGCGACTATCTACCGGTCGTGCAACTGTCTCACGCCCGTGAGTCTCCCGTTTCCTCTGTCTGGACGGGTACCGAGCACGCAGTCACCTTCGTCGACAACGTCGACGGCACCGACGTTGAGAGTGAAGGAGGCCAGATCAGGCGTGATCCGAGCTTCGGCGAGCGAGGTGCAAACGCAAACTTTGTGGAGGTACTCGGAGGGGGAGAGGCCATTCGGCTTCGCACGTTCGAGAAAGGTGTGGAGGCCGAGACGCTGGCGTGTGGCACAGGCGCCGTTGCGGCGGCGATCGTCACTCACTTGAGTGGCCGCAGCCAAGTGACATCCATCGACGTCCATGTTCGAGGAGGGATATTGCGCGTCGGCTTCTCGCGAGATGGTGATGCGGTTCGTAATGTGCAGCTGGAAGGTCCGGCGGAGACAATTTTCCGCGGGAGTTTTGAATGGGGAGGGTGACGGTGCGATACGTCTATCTCGGTGACCGGATGACACGGCCTGATCTTCGAGGTGCGGAGTGCGATCCGATTCGTCGTGCCGATGG
>CAZRTY010000151.1:0-5300 GCA_964603055.1 uncultured Rhodothermales bacterium
ATCCGATATCTCCTCAACGTTCTCCGCGCGCTCGTCAAGAAGGGCAACACGGTTGCGGTGATCGAGCACAACATGGATGTGGTGAAGGTGGCTGATCACGTGGTCGATCTCGGCCCGGATGGCGGTGAAGCGGGTGGGCGCATCGTTTTCAGCGGAACGCCCGAAGAACTCGCCGAGGCCGACACGCCCACGGCGCGCTTCATCCGCGAGGAACTCGAACGGGAGATCTCGCCGGAGGCGGACGACAACGGGGAGCTCGAGCTGGACGATCTGACTTCCGACGATGTAGACGACTCGTCCGATGACGAGATTGAGGAAGAGTCGGACGGCGAGGATGAAACCTGATCCATTTTCAGAGGAAGGCGCATACCTCGTGCTCGAAAGAGAGGACCGAGCACGCCGCAGTGATGAGATTCGACGGCAGCCTTCTTAGCTGGTTCGTCCACTAAACTGTGCAGCGGCATCGAATGGGCACGAAAAAATCTCGGTCGTGGTCATTTGGATGGCGAGAGGCATGCGGTTTGTTATGGATTGATGAAGTACATCTTCCTGACATCCTGGTGAGGTCCGCCATGGTTACTCCGCTTCGATCGTTTCCCGTTCTCCTCGTTGCTCTCCTCATGGTTTCCGGATGTGCGGCCTATGGCGCCGACATCCTGTATCGCACCCCAACGCCCGACCGATCATCGGGCCCATCGCCGAACCGCGTCGAGCGCGATGTCCGTTCCTACGTCAAGCACCTCGACCGCGAGCTCAAGCTGAACCGCCGGCAGGAGCGCGCCATCGAACGCGCACTGCTGGGCCGGACCGATCACCTGATGCGCACCACACGCGGCGGTGAGCGCTCACGCGTATATCCATTCCCGCGGCGCTACGATCAGTATCCGAATCGCGCCACGATGCGTTTCTGGCAACTCGCCGATCGCGACATCGAGCAGTCACTTTCGCGCCGCCAGGTCACTGAGTTTCGCCGGATGAAGGATGGCCGCGACCACCGCCGGTACGAAGACCGCCGGAGGTCAGACCGCCGGTACGACGTTGCACCACGCCGCCCGCATGTGCGGCAGTGATCACGCAGTCTGAATAAATAGAAAAGGGGGACGCCTCATCGGGCATCCCCCTTTTTCTTTGCGCGCTTATTTGCGCACATCAGATCAAGAATCAGTTCTGATGCGCCTGCTGATTGACCGACTGCTCGGCAAGCTGCGTCAACAGTTCATCCGTCTTCGCCTCCTCATCCAACGTTTCCTGCAGCAGCTTCTCAGCTTCCTTGTTTCCGAGCCGGCGGGCGTACGCACGGGCGGTGCCATATCCCGCAATCTCATAATGCTCCACACGCTGCGCCGCAGCGATGAGCGCTGCGTTCAGCACCTCGTCATTCTCCACGCTCTCAATCGCATCCTCAGCCTCCTCGATCAGACCCTCCATCGCCGCACACTTCTCTCCGGTGGGGGCGTACTCCAGATTCTGGAAGATCTGCTCCAGGCGCTGGATCTGACCTTCCGTCTCCTTGATGTGATTGTCAAAGGCCTGCTTCAGTTCGTCGTTCGTCGCCTTATCCCGCATCTTCGGGAGCGCACGCACCAGCTGTTTCTCGGCGCTGTACAGGTCTTTTAGCTCATGCACGAAGAGCTTCTCAAAGCTGTCGATCTTCATATCTCTATGGGTATGGGTGAACGTTTCCGTATCAGGTCGTCTCCAACCCCACCTCACCCCCAGCGGATCGACGCGCGCGGTAACGGCATCGCAACGCAAGTCATCCGTAACCAGAAACACCGTAAACATGGCCCCTGCAGTGTTTCGGGACCAATGGCGGATGTGATCCGTTGAGGCCGAATTGTATTTGCTCATCAAGACAATCAACATTGTGGCACAAGCAAAACACGGCGACACCGTGAAGGTCCACTATACCGGCCGTCTCGAAGACGGAACGGTCTTCGACAGCTCGGAGAATCAGAATCCACTCGAGTTCACCCTCGGCGAGGGGCGCGTCATCAAGGGCTTCGAGGAAGCGGTCGACGGCATGAACACGGGTGAAACCCGCACCACGACAATCCCGGCCGAAGAAGCATACGGCGAGCGTCGCGACGAGATGGTCTTCGAGCTCGAGCGCGATCAGCTTCCTCCGGAGATCGATCCGGAGGTCGGGCAGCAGCTTCAGATGCAGCTGCAAAACGGTGAGAATATCCCCGTCGTGGTCGCCGGCCTCAATGACGACAGCATCACCATCGACGCCAACCACCCGCTGGCAGGAAAGACACTCGTCTTCGATATCGAACTCGTCGGTATCGCGTAAGCGTGCTCGGCCGTCCGGGCGCCGCTCCGATGCAGGCGCCCGGGTGGGCCGTTCCGGTGCGTGTTTTGGGGAGAAACCGGGTGGGTGCTCCGCTCAAAATAATCGCAGTGCGCCGGTAGAAATCCAGCCCCGCTTCGCTCGATCAGCTCTTACGTCTAAACGCCGGACGCACAGAAATCCCCGCCTCGCTAGTGGGCCGCTTCCCGCCGCTCACGCACGCCGCCTAGAGCCCGTCGATCATCTCGGCCGCATCCTCAAACTCCACGGCAACGAGTTTCGAGACGCCCTGCTCCTGCATCGTGATGCCGTAGAGCCGGTCCGCCGCCTCCATTGTCCGCTTGTTGTGCGTCACCAGAATGAACTGCGTGTTCTTCGAGAACGTGCGGATGAGTTGCATGAATCGCTCCACGTTGGCGTCGTCGAGCGGCGCATCCACCTCGTCTAGAATACAGAACGGACTCGGCTTGACAAGGTAGATCGCAAACAGCAGCGCGATCGCTGTCAACGTCTTCTCGCCACCCGATAGCTGCGCAATCGTGCTCGGGCGCTTACCCTTTGGCTTCGCCTTGATCTCGATGGTCGATTCCAGCGGATCCGACGGATCGTCGAGCACCAGCTCGGCCGACGCTTCCTCCCCGAACAGATCCGCGAAGATCCGGCGGAAGCTCACCTGGATGGCATCGTACGTCTCCATAAAAAGCTGCGAGGCCGTCGTATTCAGCTCGCCGATGGTCTCGATGAGCGTCTTCTCGGCGGCCTCCAGGTCGCGCTGCTGCTCCTCCAGAAAATCCAACCGCGCCCGCTCTTCCTCGTAAGACTCCAGCGCGAGCTCATTCACCGCGCCGAGTCCACGCACCCGCTGCCGGAGTTCGTGCACGGCCTCGCGTGCCTCAGCCTCATCGATCTCGCCAACCTCGATGTCGTCATCGCCAAGAGACACGTCGTAGTCCTCCTGGACGCTCGCCACCAGATCCTCCAGGCGTGTTTCAACCTCAGCACGCTGAACCGCGAACTGGTTCTCGTTACGCATGCGATCCTCACGCTCAATGCGTACAGATTTTAGTCCGGCCTCTACCTCACCGATTAGCTGCTTCGTCTCAGCCACGTTACGCATGGCAACCTCCACAGCCTCCTCGAGTGGTGCGCGCCCACCGGATTGCTCCGCCGTTGTTTCCCGCAGCTGGTCCAGCTCTTCCTGCCACGCACCTACATCAGCCGAGAGCGTCGCCATGTGCGCCGAACGCTCCTCAGCCCGGCGGACCATCATCTCAATCGAATCGCGCACGCGCGAGGTGTCTTTCGACAGGCCGTCCAGGCGGTTCTGCACCTGAATCGTGGACACATGAAGCTCATTGTACGAAGCGGATAACGCACCCGACCGCTGCTCTGCGTCGACGAATTCTTCCTCTGCCGACGCCAGATTGCGCTGCACCGTTTCGAGCATCCGCTCGGCCTCATCGAGTGCCAGGCGCTCGGTCTCGATGTTCTCATCAATCGATACGGTCTCGGCCTTGATTGCGCCCGTACGTTCGTCGTGCTCGCCGAGCCGGCGCTCGGCAACCTCCAGCTCATAGGCGGCACGAGCCTCGTCCTTCTCGATTTCGGCTTGCGCTTGTTCGGCCTGGTGGAGTGTGTGCTTCAGCTCGTCATCCGCGAACTGTGCAACCTCCGCTATGCAGGCGGTCTCCTTTGCTCGCGCAGATGCCAGTTCAGCATCTAATTCGGCGAGAGCCGCACGCCGCTCATCCAGTTGATCGCGCCGCTGCATCCGGCCCGACACAGCCGACGGCTGGGCGTCGGCGCTACCGGTATGTTCGAGTCCGCCGACGCGCACCCATTCGCCCTCCGGTGTTACCGCGACGACTCCGTGGGCCGTTGCGGCTCTACGCGCCGCCTGAAGATCCTGAGCGAGGATCACGTGTCCGAGCAGCAGCGAGATCAGCGGCTCGTATCGCGCATCCGTGCTTGTCACCTTAGCCGCAAGGGTGTCGTCGTCTACCGACGATGACTGCGGAAGCCGATCGAGCACGAGGAACGTCGCGCGACCTATCTCCGCAGAACGAAGAAGAAGCGCGGCCTGATCGACTTCTGCTGCAGTCTTGACGATCACGCACGATGCGAGATCACCGAGCGCCGCGTCGAGCGCCGGACGGAGTTCGGGAGCGCAGGAAATGACATCGGCCACGGTGACGAAGTGCTCCGAGTCGGCCTTCCACGAAGCCTGTTCCGCGAGGAAACGAACCGTATCCGGAAACTCCTCGAATGAGGATACCAGCTGTTCCAGAAGCTGGACCTCCGCCGCCACGCCCTCGCGGCGCTTCTCGATGCGTTGCGCGTGCTCCGTCGCCGACCGCTTGCGCGCTTCCGCAGCTTCGCGCGCCTCCTGCTGCGTCTGCAACGCGGTGCGGGCATCGGTCACGGCCTTCTGAGCACGCTCAAAGGCCGACCCGAAGTCAGACGCGCGAGCTCGAATCGCCTCGATCGATGTCTCGAGCGCCGTTCGTTCTTCGGTGATTCTGGCCATCTCGGCCTCGAGGAACTCACGCCGGCTCACGTGCCGGTCAATCTTCCGGCGTTCATCAGTCGCACGCTGCTCGAGACGACGCTCTTGTTGCCGCAGGGCTTCTAATGCCTTCCGTTGCTCGGCGAGCTCGTCTCGGGCTTTGTCTCGCACGCGCCGTGCCTCATCCAGCTCTCTCCGCCGCTGATCGAGTTCGGGCTTGAGTGAGGATAACGCCTCCTCAAGCTCGGTAAGCTCGGCCGTAAGCTCGTTGCGGCGCGCGGCATCGGCTGACTCTTCAACCCGCATCCGCTCCAAATCCCGATGTGCACCGTCGAGGCGTTCGAGCGTCAGTCTCTGCTCGGTTTCCAGCTTGCGCACCATGTCCACGTGCTCGGCGAGATGCTTGCGGGCTGCCTCCAGCGATTCTTCCCGCGCTGCAAGCTCTGTGCGAAGTGATGTCAGCTGTTCATCGCCTTCGCGTTCAGACTGGGTAGCCGAGTC
>CAZRTY010000152.1:0-5273 GCA_964603055.1 uncultured Rhodothermales bacterium
ACACGCCCTTCCGGTGACAATTGCCGCGGCGGGTTACGTGCTGGCGTTATCCGTCAAGTCCCTGTTTGATGACATGGCGCAGGTACTCGCGGTGCGCGGTGGTCTCAGCGTCGCCGCCTGAGCGGGCTGCGATGCGGTCGATGGCGCGCAGGTTGGCGAGGGCTACCGACTTCGAGTTGGCGTCGTACTTCGGACCGTCTTCGTCGTCTAAGACGCGCAGCAGCCGGCCGACGTATTCTGTTTGCAGATTGCGGCGGAACGAGTTCACGGTACGCCCGGCATCTGCGTCGAAGATGGCCGAGGTAAGATCGCCCATCACGTCTGCGAGCGAGTACTCGTTGCCGTAGAGACCGGAATCGGTGATACGCTGCAAGACCGACGGGTGGAGCAGATGGTTCAGCGCGTTGTTCTGGATCGCGGCAACGCGGCTGTGGATCTTCGGATCTTCGGTGTCGGAGAAGAAGCCGAAGCCTCGCCGCTGCATCTGCAGGTGCGCGTACAGCTTGCCGTCGTGTGCGAAGGCATCCGGGCCGAAGACGTGCTGCGCGAGCGCGTTCATCGCGCGCTTCTGGTCGTCGAGGCTCACGGGACGGAAGGGCTGGTCGGCGCCTGGCTGGTCGACCATCGCGCGATCAACGTACACGCCGCCGATATAGCGCGACAGCACCGACGCCGCGTTGTTCGTTTCGCCCGTCAGCAGCAGATACGCGTTCCGCAGCTCATGGTGCGATTCGCCGGGCGTCCGGAAGCGCTCAGGCAGCCGGTCAATCAACGTATTGACCAGTTCGATTCTGGAGGCCGAGTAGCCGATGGCGTCGCCCGACATGTCGTTGATCATGACGCGCGGGTCGATGGCTTTGCCGGGCGAGCGCATGTCATCGGCATCGTTGCCGAACGCCAGCTCAGGCTCGGTTGACCGGGCAAGCAGGCGGTTGCGCTCGGCATCCGTCATCTCGCCGTAGCCGAACTCGATGGCCCAGAGATCATAGGGCCCCGGCCGCGTCGTGAAGTAGAGTCCCTGCGGCTCGCCGAGCATAGACAGGTTGGCCGACGGGTAATCCATCACCGAGCCGATGAGGCCTTTCTCCTCTGCCAGCCGCCGATCCGTCAACTGGTGGGGCATCAACATCTGGCTGGCCTTCATGTTGTGGTTCAAACCGAGCGTGTGGCCCACCTCGTGCAGGATGAGGTAGTAAATCGACTGCTCGATGTACTCGTTCACCTCCGAAAGCGGCGCACCTGTCGCCTGCAAGGCATGCAGTCCGAAGAGCGAGCTCTGATGCAGATGGCGGCCGATGGAGCAGAAGCTCCCGTCCACCATCTCCTCCGGCAGCTCCGACTCCAGGTTCAGCGCCGCAGCGTCGAACACGCGCTCCTGGCTGAGGCGGTTCGTGAGGAAGACGTACTCGAGCATGATATCGGCGCCGAGGATCTGACCCGTGCGCGGGTTGACGAAGCTCGGTCCATAGCCGCCGAACGGAGGCGTCGGCGAGGACGTCCAGCGGAGGACGTTGTAGCGAATATCGCCTGCATCCCAGTCGGCGTCGTCGGGCTGAACGCGCACTTCTACGGCGTTTGAGAAGCCGGCTTCTTCGAAGGCGATGTTCCACGCGAGCGTGGCATCGCGAACGACGTCGCGGATCTCGTGCGGCGTCGTGTTCTCGATCCACCACACGATCGGCTCGACGGGATCTGAGACGGCGGCTGACGGATCTTTCTTGACAAGGTGCCAACGCTGAACGAGGTCGCGATACGGCGTCGCGCTCGCGGATGTGAGGTCTGTGACTTCCGAGGTGAAGTAGCCCACGCGCGGATCGTCGAGGCGCGGCTCGTAATCGTTCTCCGGCATCTCGATCAGCGTGTGCTGAACAATGACGCTGACGTTGCGGGCATCGGTAACATCGGCGCCGCCACTGTTGGTGGGCGCTTCGTTCTCGTAGACGTACTCAACGACGATATCCGTGTTGAGCGGGTAGTTGCGGACGTCGACGATGCTCGACTTCGGACGGCTGAGGCGGCCGAGCGAGAACATCCGTGCGGCGGCCGGACCTTGGGGCGGCGTCGGTTTGATCTGCTGCAACGCCTCCGTCAGGAAGATGTCGTCGGCCTCGATCAGGTACGTATCCGTGCTGTCGTCCTTCGCGACGATCTTCTGAACGGCGAGGATCGCACGGCTGATGTTTGCATCGGCGGCGCGGCTCAGGGCGTTGTTTTCGTCGAAATGGAACGATGTGTTCTCGGCATGCAGCTCGATCCGGTCGTAATTCTTGCGGATGGAGAAGATGCGGTTGTCACGATAGTTGCCGCGGAAATGACCGACGCGCGGAAGTCCGTCGACCGAGTGGGAGAAGTAGATGTACTCCTTGCCGAGCTGGTCTTCGTGGATGGCGAGCCGGAGCGCACCGGTGGTGGTATCCTGATAGACCGTAAACAGTCCGTCGATCTGGCGGCTCGACTTGACGGCCTCGGCAAACTTATCGGCCGACTCGGCGCCTGACTGGGCAGTTGATGCCGGCGGCGCGGTGACGGAGCGGCTGGAGCTACAGCCGACGAGGAGGACGAGTGCTGCGAGAAGTGCCGGCAGCGACGGGACGATGCGGTTCATGGAGACGGGATGGATTGGGCGCGGATACGAGCTACGACGTCGGACGTTGCTGAGATCAATGTTGGACATCATTTATTGTGATGACGGATGGGTTGCCTTTGATTTAAAACCGGGCGCACGGTGGATGCGAGAACCTAATTTCTGTGCGTCCGGCGTGGGACCAAAGATATATCAGGGCGCGGTGAGGCTAATTTTCTACCGGCGGAATGTGTGCATTGCGGAGCGGAGCACGAGCCCGGTTTCTCCCCAAAAAATGCGGCTTGCGGAATCACCGATGCTCACTGACCCAACGCACCCATGCATCCGGATCGTTTGTAGTTACGTACGTTTGGGCGGCAGGATGCACGTGCACGCAATCTCAATCGAATGATGACGGATAAGGGTGTAGAGTTCTATCACGCAGACCGCGCGCGGGCCCATCTGCGGGCGGCTGATGAACGCATGGCGGCGCTGATCGACCGTGTAGGCGAATTCGATCTGGCGCCGCGGCCGGCATCGTCGACGGTGGCCGTGCTCGCGCGCAACATCATCTACCAGCAGTTGTCGGGGAAGGCTGCAGCGACGATCCATGGGCGGTTTGTGGATGCGTGCGGCGGCGAGGCTGAGGTGTCTGCCGGGCGTCTTGCATCAATGCATGACGATGAGCTGCGTGGGGCGGGGATATCCCGCGGGAAGCTGGCGGCGCTGCGGTCGGTGTGTGAACATGCCTCGGCGGGGAAGCTGCCGGAGATCGATGAGCTGCGGCAGATGGACATCGAGGAGATGAAGGCCACGCTGACGCCGATCCGCGGCATCGGGCCGTGGACGGTCGAGATGCTGGCGATCTTCTGGCTGGGGCAGCCGGACATCCTGCCCGTGACGGATCTCGGTGTGCGCCGGGGCATGCAGATCATCGATGAACTGCCGGAGCTGCCCGGACCGGCGCATATGAAAGCGCGCGCCGAGCCGTGGCGGCCGTACCGAAGCGTGGCCTCCCGATATTTGTGGAAGGCGGTCGACGTGATGATTTGACGCCCGAAGCGCTACTCGACGACCTCGAACGTTGCGGACAGGCCGCCGACCATAACATCGAACGCGCCGGGCTCAAGGACCATCCTGCCCTGCCGGTCGGCGAAGCGGAGGTCGTCGGTCGAAAGCTGAAAGCGGACGACGGTGGACTCGCCCGGTTGCAGCTCGATCTTGTCGAAGGCGCGGAGACGCTGCATGTAGGGCGTGAGCGAGGCGTAGTGCTGGCGCGAGAAGACGAGCACGGCTTCGCGGCCGGGGCGGTCGCCGGTGTTGGTGACCGTGACGGCGACCTCGAACGTGTCGCCGGGCCGGACGACGGCGGGCACGCGCAGGCCGTCGTAAGCAAACTCAGTATAGCTGAGTCCGTGGCCGAATTCGTATTGCGGATCGAGCAGGCCGGTCGTGCGCTCGTAGCTCGGGCTGCCGAAATCCTGATTGAACTTGTAGTCGTACGTATCGAGCGCATTGGGATGGCGCGGATACGTGAACGGCAGCTTGCCGCTCGGATTGTATTCGCCGTAGAGTACGTCGGCGATTGCGTTTGCGCCTTCCGTGCCGGGCCAATATGCCATGACGACGGCGTTGGCCTCGTCGGCATAGGGATGGATGATCCGCGGGCGGCCCTGGAGGAGCACGATGACTGTTGGCGTGCCCGTCTCCTGGATGGCTTCGATTAGACTGAGCTGCGGCTGCGGCAGGGTGAGATCGCGGATGTCGCCAAGCCACTCGGCGTAGCCTGACTCACCGACGGCGATGATCGCTACGTCGGCATCGGCGGCGGCGCGTGCCGCGGCGTCGATGTCGATCGCTTCCCTGAAGCCCGCGCCGGGCACGAGCGTGACCTCGGCCGCCATGCCGCGCAGCGCCTCCTCGAGCGTCGGCATGTCTTCGGGGAAGAGCGCGTCGTCGTGGCCCTGCCAGATGTACGACCAGCCGCCGGCGAGTGCCGACAGCGAATTCGCGGCCGGCCCGGTGAGGAGCACGCGCGCGCCACGATCGAGCGGCAGCACGCCGTCGTTACTCAGGAGCGTGATGGTCTCACGAGCGGCGAGCCGTGCGGCATCGCGCGAGGCCTCGGTAGCGACGAGCTCGGTGGCTGCGGCGTCGGGATATGGGTTGTCAAAAAGGCCGAGATCCTCCTTTAGCTTGAGGATGCGGCGGACGGATTCGTCGATGCGGCTTTCGGGGATGGTGCCTTCGCGCACGAGCTCGGCCAGGTAGACGGCAAAGTCATAGTCGCTCGGCGTCATGCTCATGTCGAGGCCGGCTTCGACGGACATCCGCACGGCGTCTTTGAGCGTCGGTGCCACGCGATGCCGGGTGTGCAGAAAGATGACGTCCTCCCAGTCGCTCACGATGACGCCCTCGAAGCCGAGTTCATCACGCAGGACGTCAGTCAGCCAGTAGTGGCTCGCGTGCACCGGCTCGGCGTCGATGTCTCCGGAGTTGACCATGATCGTCATGGCGCCGGCTTCGATCGCTTCCTTAAATGGCGGCAGAAAGTGCTCGCGGATCTGGCGCTCGGTGAGGTTCGCCGGCGCGCGGTCACGCGGGACGTCCGGTGCGCTGTAGCCGAGGTAATGCTTCATCGTGGCAGCCACGCGCCCTGAGCGCTGCATCCCGACGATGACCTCCCGCCCCATCTCCGACGTCACGTACA
>CAZRTY010000153.1:0-5239 GCA_964603055.1 uncultured Rhodothermales bacterium
AAGACGTTCATCCGCTGACCTTGCAGCGCGACGGAAGCACCTATCGCCTCGGTGATAATCCGCTGGGCGGCCGAGTCAACTTCCGCATCACCAACTAATGCAATCCCTCAGTTTTCCCGGACGCCAGTTTTGCCAAAGCCGGGAAGCCCTTCCACACATCACGTTCACAACATGTCACTATTGATGCTCCGCCACTACCAGAGAATCGTCTTCGCGGTTTACCTCATCGGCGCCGGACTCTTTCTCGCCGCGTGCGATGCATCGGAATCCGTGTCTACGGCGCATTTCGCACCCGTCGACATCGACGCCCGCGTCGACTCGCTGATTGCCGATATGACGTTAGCCGAGAAAATCGGCCAGATGACGCAGGCGGAGATCACCGGGCTCAAAGACCCGGACGACGTCACCACCTACTTCCTGGGCTCCGTCCTGTCGGGCGGCGGCGCCGACCCGGCAGCGGGCAACGACGTCAACTCGTGGACCGAGATGTACGAGGATCTGCAGCGCCGATCGCTGCAGACGCGGCTCGGCATCCCCATTCTCTACGGCGTCGACGCGGTTCACGGGCACAACAACGTTCTGGGCGCCGTCATCTTCCCCCATAACATCGGTCTTGGCGCCACCCGCAACGCCGATCTCGTCGAGGAAATCGCCCGCATCACCGCTGTTGAGGTGCGCGCCACCGGCATCAACTGGAATTTCGCGCCGTGCGTGTGCGTTGCACGAGACATCCGCTGGGGCCGCACCTACGAGGCGTTCTCGGAGGAGCCGGACGTAGCGGCTGAGCTCGGGGCGGCGGCCGTTCGCGGCTACCAGACGGCCGACCTCTCGGATCCGCTCGCCGTGCTGGCTTCCGCGAAGCATTATGTGGGGGATGGAGGCACGGCGTTCGGCACCGGCGATTTCGAGAACGCGCCGCTCGACCAGGGCGACATGCAGGTGAGCGAGGATGAACTTCGCGAAATCCACCTGCCGCCGTTCTACAGCGTCATCGAAGCAGGCGCCGGTACCATCATGCCGTCCTACAGCAGCTGGAACGGCGAAAAACTCCACGGCCACGAGTACCTGCTCACGACCGTGCTGAAAGAAGAGATGGGATACGAGGGTTTCCTGATTTCCGACTATAACGCCGTCCAGCAGGTCGACGAGGATTTCAAGACAGCCGTCGCGAAGTCGATCAATGCCGGGGTCGACATGGCGATGATGCCGAACGAATACATCGAATACATCGAGGCGCTGACCGAGCTGGTGGAAGAAGGCGCGGTATCGGAAGAACGTATCAACGACGCCGTACGCAGGATACTTCGCGTCAAGTTTCAGATGGGACTGATGGAGGACGACGCGCCGCTGATGGCCGACCGGAGCCTGCTCGAGCGCTTCGGCTCGGATGAGCATCGCGAGGTGGCGAGGCGCGCCGTTCGCGAGTCGCTCGTGCTGCTGAAGAACGATGCCGGCGCGCTGCCGCTGTCGAAAGACCTCACGCGGATCCACGTGGCCGGCAAGAGCGCCGACGACATCGGCAACCAGAGCGGCGGATGGACGATCGAGTGGCAGGGCGCCTCGGGTGATGTCACCACCGGTGGAACGACGATTCTCGAGGCGATCCGCCAGGCCGTCGGCGCCGACACCGAGGTCACGTTCTCGCTCGACGGCAGCGGCGCCGTAGGTGCCGACGCCGTGATCGTTGTCATCGGCGAGACGCCGTACGCCGAAGGCTCCGGTGATACCGACGACCTCACGCTCGACGCCGAGGATATCGCCGCGGTGCAAGCGGCGCATGCGTCGGGCGCGCCCGTCATCACCATCCTCATCTCCGGGCGGCCCATGATTCTGGGCGAAACGCTCGACCGCTCCAACGCTCTCGTGGCCGCCTGGCTGCCCGGCACCGAAGGCCAGGGCGTTGCCGACGTCATCTTCGGCGACTACGCCCCGACGGGCAAACTGTCGTTCACGTGGCCACGGTCAATGGACCAGGTGCCCCTCACCGTCGGCGCGGATGATTACGATCCGCTTTTCGAGTGGGGATATGGGCTCACGTTTTAAGGGCGCGCGCCGGCCTGGCCGATGAGGCGACGCTCTACATCCACCCTCAACCCGATGCGACGGATCTCGCTAACATTGATACTGATGCTGCTGGTGGTGGCGGCGGAGGGGACGGTACTCGCGCAGGAGGTTCAGCCGCAAGACTGGCAACGAGACAGGCTGCCGCTTGGCGGCACCTGGGAGCTTCTGCTCGATACGACCGCAGCTCGTCGTGGCGACGCACGTCACGGCGAGCACTTCCCCGAAGAGGTCACGCTGCCTGGCACGCTCGATGAGAGCGGGAAGGGATTCGCAAACACGGATTCGACGTATCAGCACCTGAGCCGCCTCGTGACCTACGAAGGTCCGGCATGGTATCGGCGCGAGGTCGACATCCCCGAAAACTGGGCCGGCAAGCACATCGAGCTGGTGCTCGAGCGTACCAAGGTGACGCACGTGTGGGTGGATGATCGGCCGGCGGGTTCAAGCGAGCGCATCTTTACGCCGCAGCGGTACGACCTGACGGGTCTCCTCACGCCTGGCCGGCACACCCTGACGATCGTCGTCGACAACGATCCGTCGCTCGTTCCGGTCGAAGGCTCGCACGCTTATTCCGAAAACACGCAGACCAACTGGAACGGCATCATCGGTGATCTCCACCTGGAGGCCGCCGGCTTGCTGCGGATCGAGCGCGTGCGCGTCTTCCCCGACATCGACGCCAACGCGGTCGACGTCGAAGTGCAGATCGTCAACGGCAACACCGCCGGCGCAAACGCCACGCTGCGTCTTGTTGCGTCGCTCGCTAATGACGCAGGGCCATCACCCGAGGCATTCGACGCGCCGATCGCATTTTCGGCGGCGGATACCACGGTGATAATCCGATACCCGCTCGGCCCGGATGCCGCACGATGGAGCGAGTTCAGTCCGTCGTTCTACGAGCTCGGCGTCATAATCCGCGATGGCGACCGCGCTCTTGACGGCGTGACAACGCCGTTCGGACTCCGGCGCTTCGACCGCCGCGGCACGCAGTTCACCATCAACGACGTCGTCACCTTCCTCCGCGGCAAGCACGACGCCGCCGTCTTCCCGCTCACCGGCTACCCACCCGCCGACACCGCCGCATGGGGCCGCGTCTTCCGCATCGCACGCGACTACGGTATCAACCACTTCCGCTTCCATTCATACACACCGCCCGCGGCCGCCTTCATGGCCGCAAACACAGCGGGCGTCTATCTCCAGACCGAGCTACCGATCTGGTACGCGTTCCGAGCCGAGGACCCGGAGCAGATGAGTTTTATGATGGAGGAAGGGAAGCGGATTCTGGACGCGTACGGCAATCATCCGTCGTTCGTCATGTTCGCGCTGGGGAATGAGATCAGCGAGGACCGCGACTTGTTGAAGCAGATGGTCGACGGCTTCCGGGCGCACGATCCGCGGCCGCTCTACGCGCAGGGCGCCAATAATCGGCTCTGGGATCCATCGTATGCCGAGGGCGACGACTTCTGGGTGACGTTCCGCACCGGCACCGAACAGCCCGACTTCTCGACCGACGTGCGCGGCGCAATCTCCTATCTCGACTCCGACGAAGCCGGCATCATCAACAGCCGCTATCCGTCGACCGACTGGAATTTTGCGGAGGCCAACTCCCGCTCGCCCGTTCCGGTCATCAGCCATGAGAACGGTCAGTTCAGCATCTATCCGAATTACGAGGAGATGCGGAAGTATACCGGCGTGCTGCGACCATGGAATTTGGCGCTCTTCCGCCGCGATCTCGCGCGCGCCGGCATGCTCGACCAGGCCGATGATTTCTTCCGCGCGTCGGGTGCCTTCGCCGTTGAGCTGTACCGAGCCGACATCGAAGCGGCGATCCGCACGCCGGAGTTTGGCGGCTACCAGCTACTCGATCTGCAGGACTTCCCCGGCCAGGGCACCGCGCTCGTAGGGATACTCGATGCGTTCATGGACAGCAAGGGGCTGATCGAGCCTCATGCGTGGCGGCGGTTCAATGATGAAGCCGTCTTACTCGCGGAGATGGAGCGTTATGTGTGGACGGACGACGAGGTGTTCGAGGCGACGATTAAACTGGCGAACTATCGTCCAGGCGGCGTTCCCGCCGGCTCGCTGACGTGGACGTTGTCGTCAGCCGAGGGGGACGTGGCGTCGGGCGCGCTGATGGTCGACGGCGTTGCGCAGGGAAGCCTCGCAACGGTGGCGCAGATCACCGCCGATCTCTCGGAAGCACGAGCGCCACAGAAACTCACGCTGAGCTTGTCACACGCCGAGGCCGACCTTGTCACCGAGTATCCGTTGTGGATATATCCGGCCGAGATCGACGCGTCTGTGCCTGAGAATCTCACCGTCACCCGGCGTCTGGATGACGATGCGTTCGAATTGCTTCAAAATGGCGGCCGCGTGCTGTTGTTGCCCGAACCCGGCAGTGTCGACAGTGCATCGGTGGGCGGACAGTTCATCACGGAGTTCTGGAATTATGGGATGTTTCGCGGCCTCGCGTTTCAGTACGGCGACCCGGAGACCGATATCCCCGTCGGCACGATGGGCTTGTTGATGGATCCGGAGCATGCGCTCTTCCGCAGCTTCCCCACCGAGTTTCATTCCAACTGGCAGTGGTGGCCGATTGTGAAAGCGAGCCGGCCGATCATCCTTGACCCGACGCCGTCCGAATACCGGCCGATTGTGCAAACCATCGACAACATCAACCGGAATTATAAGCTGGGGACGGTCTTCGAGTACCGGGTTGGAGACGGCCGCCTGCTCATCGCATCGATCGATCTGCCTGCGATCCAGGAATATCCCGAAGCGCGCCAGTTTTACGCGTCACTGCTGCGGTACGCGGCGTCGGATGAGTTCCTGCCGACATCAGCAGCCACGCCGGAGTTTCTTCGAGACCTGCTCTACAGCCGACGCGTGGATCCGACCGACCCCGGACGGCCGGTTGAGGGGTATACGGAGTACTGAGTGAGTTGTGAGTTGTGAGTAGTGAGTAGTGAGTTTTGAGTTATGGGTATTGAGTCATGAGGTTTGAGATGTGAGGAGTGAGTTTTGAGTTATGAGTATTGGGTCATGAGGTTTGAGATGTGAGTTGTGAGTATAGGTTGGCGATTTGTCGAGGCGCTGGCAAATCGAAGTGTCACTCACGACTCATCACTCACTCACTCACTCATTACTCACCCGCTCACTCACTCATTACTCACTCACT
>CAZRTY010000154.1:0-5179 GCA_964603055.1 uncultured Rhodothermales bacterium
ACGGATGGCCCTGGATAACCGGCGGCGTCGACTATTCCGGCGCGCCGATCGGCGTCGGAACACAGATGGAAGGCATGACCCCGGCCGTCCACATCTTCGATGAGACAGTCGCGCCCTCCGGACTCACGTTCGTCGCCAACGAGCCCGAGCTCGACGCATGGAATGGCGACATGCTCGTCGGCGGGATGGTCGCCGAGGGCATCATCCGTTTGAGCCTCGAAGGCGATGAGATCGTCAACGAAGAGTGGATCGAGATCGGGCGCCGCATCCGCGACGTCCACATCCACGACGGCTCGATCTGGGTGCTCACCGAGCATGCCGACGGCGAGGTGCTGCGGCTTCGGCCCGGCGCCGGCACGACGACCGGCGATGCCGGTGGCGCCCGCTCGCCCGTCGAGCTCCGACCCGCCTATCCGGATCCGTTCAACGCCACGACCCGCATCCAGTACTCACTCGCCGCACCCACGCACGTCTCCGTCGAAGTCTACAATGTGCTCGGGCAGCGCGTTGAGACACTTCAGTCAGACACGCAGCCAACCGGCGACCATACCATCGAGTGGGATGCCACCAACCACGCCAGTGGGATGTACATGGTAACGCTCCGCGCCAACGACAACACCCACGTGCGCACGGTCGTCCTGGCGAAGTGATCCCTACATATATTACCGAGCGCAGCGGCGCGGGGGCCAGTCCTCCGCGCCGCTTTCCGTTTCGTGCGGACACGGTGCCGATCCGATCACACCTCCCGCGTCCGATACCGCCCGCTGCCTCCTCCCGTGTTTATGTTTTTGGGAAGAACCGGGCACGGCCTCGCCTTCGTTCACCGGCGTACGCCGGGACGGTGATGGCGGGCGCTCCGGCGCGCAAGGTCTTACGTCCGCCGTCCGGACGTATAGATCGAGCGCATCATCTTGTAGCTACTACCACCAGATTCCGTTAACTTTACCGTGCGTGCCGGGAGGATGAACGAATCGAATGATGGTGGTGGGCCCGTCCGCGTAGCTCAATCTATATGATCATATAAGCGGACTCATCCCGCTAACCCATTGCCGCCAAGGACTCTATGACCTTTCTTCGTCCTAACCGATCGTCGTACCATGCTGTCAGTATACTAATGACGGCCTGTTTCATGTTGATAGGAGCGTGGCAGGTTTCCGCTCAGCAATTGCCGGCCGATTCACTTGGACAGATGAGCCTGAGTCTGCCCGTAGACTCGGCGTTCGTAGTCATCGACCGTGACTTTCGTAATCCAGTTCTCGTGACTCGGGAGGATTCTATGGTCACCCTACCGATAGGTCAGCGGCACATTACCGTCTCCTTCCCTGATCATCATGATCAGCCCTTCCTCACGGAAATCGCTGCCGACACGATCAATGTTGTTCGGATCAGCAACCCGCTCCCACTCCGGACGACCCGGTCCCGACTCCTATCGAGTAGCTTTCCACGCCTCGCGTGGAGGGCGAACCTGGCGATTCATGGTGACCATGACGCAGATATTTTTGTCGATGGAGAAAGAGTCGGTATGGCCGTCGCCCATGTGGAGGTTCCGGCAGGCCGGTATGACGTAGTCACGATTCTGCCGGATGGAAGGAGACAGTCATCAAAAGTATTCGTACGTGACAGTAGGATCACTATTGCCGATCAGTATATACGTCCAAGCCGATCGGCCTTCATTGGGTCAGCATTTTTCCCCGGAGGTGGACAGATATACCGTGGCGATTATTATAAAGGAGCTGCGGCTTCCGTCGTTGTGCTTGGATCGGCAACGGGGGCACTGATTACTCATTTTCAAGCGAAGAGCCTTACTGCTGATTTAATCGAAACCCGACGATCTTATAATGCGGCGACCACAGAACCACTTGCGTGGGAACTCGGCAACCATGCGGCGTCCCTGTCCGACCAGCTGAACACGCGCCGGCGTACCAGAAACATCCTGCTGGGCGTGTCGACCGGAGCTTACATCATACAGCTGGTAGACGCGATATGGCCTCCTTCTGGAGGCTTTAGGCGGGCGATCGATGGCAATTATCTTATTAATCCTACCGTGGGCCCCGACGGACCTGGCCTTCGATTCCAACTAGAGATAAATCAGTAAGCTCCGATGTAGCGAGCATAGCACGGGATGCATTAAGAACAGCACTGACGCCGTCGATGCGTCCCGCCAAGATAAATAACTACGGCCACCGCCGTTACTATCGACTGCTCGTATGAGTTGCGAGTAGGCTTCGAAGGTATAATCGCCTCTCTACTTCAAGACATACTTATCGTAAAGTCCGACTCGCTCAATTCAGAGAAGGTAACGGAATCTCTGTAAGCTGTTCCAGAGGACGGGAAATCCAGATGGTCGGTGAGCCCGACGTTTCCATTGCCATTACTCTGTTGCTTGATAGCATCACGGCCGTATAAGTACGTTCTGCGTTCGGCCCCCGGTATGCACGCATTCTCAGCGGGTTTCGTTCTACCATAAGGATATTGCGGCCACCGATTACGTACCCATCTTCCATGACGTGGTAACTAGGGATCGTTCCGTCAAGCACGTTTTGCACAACAAGGACCTGATCATCTTTGACGAGAGCCACACTACGATCCTGAACAGATATATATACGCGATCGCTAACCGGCAACAAATTATTCGCGGCGGTCGACTTGTTTCTCAGCCATGTCTCATCTTGAACATCAAACGTCAGGGCATACGTTTCATTTTCACAGGTGTAATCAACATCTAAATGAGAGCATTCTGTTCTGCCAAATACTCGAATATTTTCATTCGTTGATCGAACGACCCCGGTGGTGATCCACATAGAAAACGGCCCGTCATTTTCTGGCACGTTGATTTCACGGTATTCCTCCGTAGACAGATCAAACACATACGCCACGGTCTCCACGAGACCGTGGTCACCAGGATAATATGAATGACCATTTAAACCTATGGCTTGGAACACCACGAGAACTCTTGTTCCTTCTATATGATACAGAGCTACGGGAGCATATCCGTCGGCAGGAGGATGTGGCGGTTCTCGCAGCTGAACCCAATTCGGTATTTTGGGGTCGTACACGACAAGACCGACTCGTTGCCATACAGTAGAGGACCCACCATACCCGCCCAGAACAAGTATACGTCCATCATCCAGTTGGGCGAAAGATGATATCCGACTGAGTGGGAGCGGCAGAACGAACCCCCAATCCATTCTACCAGGATGAAAGATGAGTCCATCAGATCTATGAAAAGATCCATTGGGTCTAAAAAAGAGTATGCGTCCGTCTTGCATCGAGATGGCATATTCATTTGGATCTGCAGGGAACCCTCTAGACCCGGCTGAACGGATCCATTCCCCGAGAGCAAGCGATTCGGTCACAGCAGATACGGTCCTGCCTCCGAGTATCTCACGTGTAACCCGGTAGCGGTACGTGCCTGGCTGCTCCGTCAGGTCCGAGTATGACAACGTCGTCGGATCGAGCCGGGCCCGCTCTTCATACTCACCTCCATCGAGACTCCGCTCGACAACGAAGCCAGTAGAACCCGGGAGGTCCTCCCAATCAATACGCACCCACTCCGTCTCCAGATGACTGGCCGTCGCCGAGAATCCGGGCTGATAGTTGTCGGCTCCGGGGTCGACAGGATTATCGCGCACAAATGGTTCGTCGCACGACGCGAGAACTATCAGCGCGATCATGCCGATAATGACGCGGGGGAAATGCTTTGTCACCGTAGACACTCTGTGGGATTAAGCGGTTAGCACGTCGCGGTATCTGACGACGACTCACTGCCTGAACAAATGCAACACCAGACGGCGCCCCCACCCCTGCACTCTCTAACCATCGCAAGCCCTCCACGGCAAACCGCTAGCTCGTGTTCTGACGCCATCGTCGGGCGCGAAGGCTAATATAGTTGCTGGCGAGAAACTAGAATGATCAGAATCTCCGGCGGAGATTCCGATCAAGGCGTGCTATACGAGTGATCCTCACAACCACAACAGCGGCTGGCGTATCGGGAAGTTGCGGATCACCTCTTCGGCCGTCGGCTCGGGGTCGAGCGTCTGCCAGGTCCGGATGTACTCAGGCTCGTCGAGCGCGAGGCCGCCGAAGAGCAGCGTTGGATGACGCACCGGCCAGTCGTCGTGGTGCATCACGTCGGGCTCGAGTGGCCAACTGTCTTTGTCGTGGATATACGGATAGATGTATTCGAGGCCGAGCCGCATCCCGCGGCCGTCCTCGAGCTCGAACGTCCAGAGATCATTCTCGTCGTCGGATGCAATTTCAGCGAGCATCCCCAACACATCGATATGGAAGAGTGAATAGCCGTACGGCTTGGTGCGGGCAAGTTCGTCGGGGAAGCTGCCGTCGAGCGCCATCTGATCGGGGATGATGTCCTCCTTGAAGAGCCGGCGGGCTTCGTCCAGCGCATCCTCATCATCAACGAGCCGCGCAAACGCTGCTACCTGAAGCGCCCACGCCGAGCTGTGGTTATTGCCGTGATCGCGCTCTTCGATGCCATACGGGTGCGTCCGCATCCATGTAAGATACTCCGCGAACCAGTCCGCCACGGGCGCCGCCTCGTGATCGTCAAGGTATCCCGACTCCCTCATCACACGCACACTCTGCGCGACTTCGACGAGATGGATCGTATCAATGATGCCGATCCCACGGCCCGTCACCCGCCCGCTGATCGCCTGGCCGTAACGCAGGTGTGGATTCATCCGCGTGCCGCCATCGACGAACCACGCGTTGATGTGACGCATCGCATGTTCGGCATAGCGCTCGTCGCCGGTGAGCACATAACCCGCGGTCAGCGCCGGGACGACCAGGCTCAATCGCCGCATCGACTCCCGATGGGCGACGAAGTTATCCGGATTCGTCAGGCCGTCACGCCGGATATACGGCCCCGTCGGATTATCAGGATCCGGCCACCAGTAATCTCCCTCCGAATAGAAATCGTGGATACCGCCGGCGCTCCGCTCGGCCCCGTGCGCGGTAACCGTCACGGGCTCCTCATTCAGATAACGATCTGCCGCTGCGAGCACGCGCTCCCGCTCTACATCCGCGACATCAATCTCGATCGCATTCGTCACATCGGTATCGGCGGTCGATCCCGCACATCCCACAAGCATGAGTATGCCACAGAGAGTGGCTACGTGACGGACGTTCAGCAGCACGTTGCGTCGCTGGAGCATCATAGGTG
>CAZRTY010000155.1:0-5156 GCA_964603055.1 uncultured Rhodothermales bacterium
GTCGACGCCGCCGGGACGCTCGTGACATCACTCCGCTCGTAACGCGTCGGCTGCGGCTCACCCGAATGCAGGTCGACAGTGCCCAGCGGCTTGATGAGGGTGGGGATGGGCTTCATATATCCCCGGATGACGATCGGCATTCCGTTACTCATGCCACCCTCGATGCCGCCGGCGCGGTTGGTCGAGCGGCCGTTCCGGAGCTCCGTGCTGATGATCTCATCGTGAAACTGCGACCCCGGCACCGCCGCGCTCAATTTGCCACGCCCGAACTCGACCGCCTTCTGCGCCTGAATTGAAATGATGGCTTGCGCCAGGCGGCCGTCCAGCTTTCGATCCCACTGCACGTACGATCCAATCCCCGCCGGCACGCCCGTCACAATCACTTCGTACATACCACCCAGCGAGTCGCCGGCTTTGCGCGTCTCTTCAATGTGCTCGATGCAGCGCTCCGTCATCCCGTCGTCGATCATCCGTGCCGGGCTCGCGTCAACCTTTTCCAAAAACGCCTCGGGGCCTTCGGCGAGAAGTTCCTCGACGCGATGCTCGACTCTCGGATCGTCTTCACCACCGACGGCGCCAATACGCACCACATGGCTGACGATATGGATACCCAGCGCTTCGAGCAGGCAACGGGCGGTGCTCGCGCAGGCCACGCGGATGGCGGTTTCACGCGCGCTCGCCCGGTCGATCACGGGCCGGATGTCGTCGAAACCGTACTTCAATGCGCCAACCAGATCGGCATGCCCCGGACGCGGCAGCGTGACTTTCTCGATCTCCTCCTCCACCGGCTCCACCGCCATCACCGTGGGCCATCCTGATCGATCTTTGTGATAGGCGGCGTTCTCGAGGCGAAGCGCAATCGGACTCCCCATCGTGAGGCCGTGCCTGATGCCGGAGAGAATCTGGATGCGGTCTTGCTCAATTTTGGCGCGCCCGCCGCGTCCAAAGCCGAGCCAACGCCGGGTCAGGTGCCTGTCGATGTAGTCCGCGGAAAGCGGTATTCCAGCGGGAAGCCCCTCAACGATGCCCACCAGGGCCTCGCCGTGGGATTCACCGGCGGTGAAATAACGAATCATGTAGTGATGGAGGGTGATTGAAGGATGGGATGCATCACCATGGCACGGGGCGCAGCTCAAAGAAGCCTCGGACGCCCGCCCGGGTGCTAACCTCAACGAGGGCCGGCTCGTCGGCTTCGACGGCGAGATCCGTCAAGGAGGCGACATCATCCACCGAAAAAACGGCTTCGCCATCTACCGCGGTGATGACGGCGTCGCGAGGGATACCCGCACGCTCAGCCTCGGATCCGCTTTGAACGTAGGCCACGTACGCACCGTGGTTAATGCCAAACGAGCGCCGGTCGCGGTTTGTGAGCTCGCGCACGCCAAATCCGAAATGCTCAAAGCTGCGGATGTCGCGCCGCTCGGTCTCGGGCTCGAGATCGGGCAACTGTGGAGGCCTTGTGTCTCGATTGAGCTCGGCAAACCAGTTTTCGTAGGCCGGGGCATCGCGTCCGAGAAGCTCGACGCGGCGTGAAATGCGCTCGCCGTTGCGCAGCACCTCGAGCTCAATGACCTCACCGGGCCGGAAGCGCGCCACAGCGCTCTGCAATTCGTTCGGCGCGTTCACCGCCCGACCGGCTACGGCGGTCACGACATCCCCACTACGGATGCCCGCCCGATGCGCCGCGCCGTCTCCGCGCACCTCATTGACAAACACCCCGCCGATGCTCCCCAGGCCAAGCCGCTTGGCGACGCTTGCATCGATTTCCTGAATCGAGACGCCGAGAAATCCGCGCCTGACCTCGCCGTAGGCAATAAGGTCGGTCGCCACACGCTCCATCAAGTTCGAGGGTACGGCAAATCCATAGCCTTCGTACGACCCGCTCTCGGTGGCGATCGCCGTGTTGATTCCAACCAGACGGCTGTCAAGGTCGACCAGCGCACCGCCGGAGTTACCCGGATTGATGGCGGCATCGGTCTGGATAAACTCCTCGATGCGGAAGCTGTCGTCGATGATATTGACCTGACGCCCGAGTGCGCTAACGATACCCGCTGTAACGGTCGATGTGAGCCGGAATGGGTTACCCACCGCAAGCACCCATTCCCCCACCTGTAGTTGATCCGAATCGGCGAACTCGACCAGGGGAAGCGGCTCAGGCGCATCGATCTTGATGACGGCGAGATCGGTCGACGGATCGGTGCCGATGATGGCGGCCGTATACTGGCGCTTATCGGCGAGCGTCACGTGAATCTCGTCGGCGCCCGAGATCACGTGGTTATTGGTGACGATGTATCCCTGCGGCGAAATGATGACACCGGAGCCCACGCTCTGCCGAGGGAAACGCTCACGGAAAAAGCGCCGTCGAGATTCCGGGTCGCCGTGGAACCACTCGCCTCCTTCAACCGAACCCGTGGCATCCACCTGGATGAACACGACGGCCGGCGTGACCTCCTCGGCAACCTGCCGGAAATAGCGGTTGAGCGATATCGGGTCGAGCTCGGGTCGCTCGGGGTCGACCACCGGCGCTTCAGTTGCAGCGCGGCTTGTGGCGCCGAGTTGCACACGCTCGACGATCGGCGCAGACGGTGCCGGTTGCTGAGCCGGCGTCTGCACCATCAGCACAATCAGAATGCCGGTGAGCAGGCCAACGATCAACAGACCGACGCCGATTAAATATTGAGTAGCCTTCGAGTTTCTCGCCATTTCTTTGTATCCCGCCAGTCCCCCTCTCCGTGCGGCATTGATCACCGCACTGAATCACCAAACCGAGGAGCCACTTGTAGCCACGTCAGGTATAATTTGTTCGGCCAGTCCATCCAATCAGTTCCCTTCAGACAGTTCCCCGCCAGACACGTCCAGCCAACCAGTCCAGCCAACCAGGCCAGCGGCGGACGGGTACGATGCCGAGCCGCGGAAGATAACCGATATCCCGTTCGAACCCGTTGCCGCTTCATCGGCTATGGACTTTTCCTCGGACGGTAAGCTACGCTGATCTGCTAATGGCAGGGCGGCATTATTTACCACGCAGGGAGCAATGTTTACACACCGAAGAGCCGTACATTACGCCAAAATCGAACTCAGGTGTGATTACGCTGTATGGCACGGTACTTTCACGCGGTCGACATATGCTTAATGGAATGGAGCCCTTCTGCCTCATCGACTCCGAATCAGTGACTCCTACCAACTCCTGCTGATTTCCGATTTGACGGTTGCGGCTCCCCAAAGCCCGGTACTTCGGTGCCGGGCTTTTTTGTATCCTCGAGCTACATCCGTGACTCGTCGTGCCTTCTGTTTCAATCCCTGATAATCCGGACGTCCTCTTCTGCCTGACGGGCGACGTCCGCACCAATTCGCGCGCCCTGCGGCAACTCGACGCGCTGCACGAGCAGGGCCTGTCGGTACTGGTCGTTGGTCTGGCGTCGGGCGCGAGTACGGAGCAACTTAGACCGGGTGTTACCGCGGTGCACGTCCAGGCGCCGCAGGGAAGCGGCCCGCGCTGGTTCAGAAAAGTCCACATGCTCATGAAGGCGCATGTGCACGAAGTACGCGCGCGCCTTTACCACGCCAGCGACCTGTTCGTGCTTCCCGCACTGGCTTCCGCGGCTGAGGTCCACAGCGGCCGCCTGACCTTCGATTCGCGTGAGTTGTATCCACACGTCGGTGCGACTCGCGGCAAGCCGTGGGCGTCATGGTTCTGGGGAATGATCGAACGGCGACACATCCGTCGCGCGGATCGAGTCTTTACCGTTAATGAGAGCATCGCGGATCGTCTGGCCGAGATATATCGCATCGAGCGGCCGGTGGTTGTGCCGAACGTGCCGCAGCCAAGACGATCGGGTGGCGCATCGACCTATCTGCGGGAATATTTTGGGATTCCCGACGACACGCTCCTCCTTCTCGCCCAGGGTTACCTCAAGCCGGGGCGCGGATTCGAAGCGGCAGTCCGCGCGCTTAAACACGTCGACGGTCCGCACCTCGTCTTTCTTGGGGATGGGCCCCTCCGCGAACGTCTGTCTTCCATGGCTGGCGAAATGGGGTTATACGATCGCGTGCATTTTCACCCCGCTGTTCCGCCGGGCGACCTGCTCGATGTCACGGCGTCCGCCGACGTCGGCCTGTGCCTCATCGAGCCGCTGACCGAAAGCCTGCGTCTCTCACTCCCCAATAAACTTTTCGAGTATCTCGCGGCGGGTATTCCTGTCGTCGGTACGCGGCTGCCCGAAATCCGTCGTGTCATCGAGGAGTATGAAGTCGGCACTACGGTAGACGATCTGCGTTTAGAATCGATCGCAGCGGCCCTCCAGCGCGTCATTGTATCTCCGGATCTTCTTCATCGTTGGTCGGCCAATATCCCGATGGTGTTCGAAACTTTTGACCCGGCCGCGGCATCCGACGCCTTCTCTTCCACCATCTCCCGGCTGCTCACGTAGCAGAAACAGGCATGAAGTTACCGTCCCTCTTGCTGGCTGCGCTGCTCGTCACCACAGCGACATCATTCGCGCAGGAACGTCCGTCTATCGTGGTGGCTGCCGAGGGTGTGGATTGGCTCCCGTTTGAGGAGGCCGTCGAAAAAGCGCAGCAGGAAGGCAAGAAGATTATGATCGATGTCTACGCGCCATGGTGCGGCTACTGCCGCCGGATGCACGTGGAGACGTATGCGGATGATCAGATTCAAGATTATCTGGCCGAGCACTTTATCACAACGCGGGTAAATGGCGACAGCTCGGACGACAATTACCATCTGCACGGCAGGACGCTCTCGGGCGTCGAGCTCGGTTATCACCTTGGTGCGCGGGGCTTTCCTACAACCGTGTTTTTGAATGACGAAGCGCAATACCTGGCGCCGCTGCCGGGCTTCGTCGCCGGGGCCGACCTCATGACGGTGCTCCGCTACATCGCCACGGATGCCTACGAAACGCAGGATTTCGAGACGTTCATGGCGAATCAGGATTAGGGACTTCTTCTCCTGAGATGGGCAATTCGGTCGCGACCGGAGAGATCGCGGATGATCTCGATCCTGTCGAATCCGTATCCGGGTCCGACTTCGCGCAACGCGCCGATGTGGTCGACATGACCCTCGAAGAGTGCGTGGCCGGCCGGAGAAAGAATTTCCGCGCGGCTCATCATGTGCCGGTAGAAAAGGAGCGGGTCGCCAT
>CAZRTY010000156.1:0-2948 GCA_964603055.1 uncultured Rhodothermales bacterium
CGAACGCCCACGTCACGCCGGCCTGTGTCTCGACGCCGTCGAAGCTGCCGCTCGGCGCGAGGTTCGAGTAGATGAAGCGGAGACCGCCACCAAGGCCGAGGCGGTCATTGATCTGACGGCCGTACGATGCGCCTACGGCGAGGTCGTAGGAACGGAATTCGCCGAGCAGCTCGTTATTGTCATCGCGGATCTCATGCTCGCCGAGGTTCAAAAAGGTGACGTGCGCGCCGAACGTCCCGATGTTGTCCACGTGATACTTGCCGACGAGGTACTCGTAGTAGAGCCCGGCGTCGAATTCGGGCAGCCAGGTGGAGTGCGTCAGCGAGGCCTCGACACCACGCTGGAATGCCAGGCCCGCCGGGTTCCAGAACAGCGCATAGGCGTTATCCGCCACCGCCACACCTGCATTACCCATACCGGCCGAGCGGCTGTCCGGCTCGATCTGCAAGAAGAGCACCGATGCGCTCTGAGCGGCTACCGTACCTGCACCGGCCGTCGCCAGCAGTACGACCGTCAGACAGGCCATCCAGCGCTTCGACCACACGTTATCCGTTCGCTGATTCATCTTGTACGTACGATTGATGTTGTTCATTACTGAAAAAACGCCTGCCTTCGCTACCTGATTATGGCGATCCGATCGATGTGCTCGCTCACCTGGCGCGCGCCGTCCGGCTGTTCGACCTCCACGCGCAGTCGGTAAAGATACACACCTGTTGCCAGCCTTCCCTGATCCTCGTCGAGGCCATCCCACGGAATCTGGATGACGCCGGTGCTAAGCACGCCCGAAGGCAAAGCCTCCGGTCCGTCGATCGTCCGCACCGGCCGGCCGTTGATTGTATATACGCGCACCTGCACGGTGGCCGGCGTACCCGAGGGCTGGTTGTGTTCGAACACGAAGCGGGTTCGGCCGCTTGTGGGGTTCGGATAGTTAAAGACGTTCTGGAGCGCGAGGTCGCCCGTCTCGCCAACGTAGAACTCTACGCGCTCGGTCGTTGAGTTGTTGACGACATCCCAGGCCCGCACGGCGATCGAGTTGAGCCCGGGCTCGAGGTCGCGATCGACTGGGTATTCGATCGAGCCGCGCTGATATGCACCGGCCTCGCTTTCGTAGTAGCTGCTCAGATCGACCACATCCTGCTCATTGTCGTTGAAGATGAGCATCAGCTCGTGACCCACACCCGAGCCCACGGTATTGATGCCGCTCTCATCCGACAGACGCACGATGAGGCGCGGGTTCGGTGGAACGACGCCTCCGTCGACGAACGTCGTGTCATTGAGGAAGATGTCGATCTTCGGTCCTTCGCTGTCGTCGGTCGGATTGGCGGCCGTCCCTCCCACAATCACCCGCTGGGTATAACCTACCGCGTGCTCGTCCGAGTTGTACGCATATGCGGATATCCGGCCCGGCTCGTTCCTATAAGAGATGTCGCGCGGCACGACGAACTCGGCTTCGAACTCACCTCCGGTGACGTGGGCCGTTCCTCGCCAGATGAGGTCTTCGCGTACCGTGTAGTACGGCTGTGCGAGGTACTGGCTCGGCTCAACCGGCACTTTGCGCGCGGCGTCGAAGACCGTGAGGTCAACCATTCCATTGTAGGAGGCATCGACGGCGTCCTGTCCCGTACGAACGCTGCCTCTGACGGTGATCCGGTCGAGGGCGGACAATGCCGCGGTGCTATCCATCAGGGCGACTTCGTTCACCGACTCGATGGCCACGTCACGGGTGGGCAGCCCGATGCGCATAGTCGGATCGCCCAGCAGGTTGAACTTGTGGCTGTTGCCCTGGAGTCCGGCGCGCGTGTTCTTGGTGTGATACAGGATGTCTCCGAGACGACGCGGCCGGCCCGATTCGTCGGGCTTGAATATTTCTCGGTTGAGCGCCCGGTTGAGCCCCACGTTCAGCGTCTCGAGCCCCCCTCCGATCGTCCACACGACGCGAACGGTCGTGAAGAGCGCGATCGACCCGCCTTCTGCCATGAGCAGCAGCTCCTCGGCCGTACTCTGTCGCTCCGGCATGTCGTACCGGCCAAAATCACACGTCGCGGTGATGAACACGGATGGGCTGTCGGCATTCGTCAGTCTGGCAAGATCACTGCGGCCGAAAACGTTCTCCTGCATCAAGAAATCTTCGTTGCCGTGCCCGCTGAAGTTCAGCACGAGGGTGCCGTCGTTGAGTGTGGAAACCAGGTCGCGATTGACGGCCGGAAGGCGCCACGAGCCGCCGATATACTCACGCTGGTACGACTGCCCGTAGATTTTCTGGATGTTGACCTGAGGGAACGTCTGCTCGACGAGATCGGCGACGACGTCTGAGTTTTGTGTGTGGATATCCTGCTCCTGGGTCGAGCCGGCTGTGCCGTGTAGGTGGTCGTCAGCCAGAAATGTATAGCGCGTCCGCCACGACCCGAACGCTTCGACACTTTCATATCGGATGATCTTGTCGACCATGTGCTCGGCCTCCTGCGACGTCTGCACCGGCAGCCGTCCGATCCCGATATCCATCCGCTCTTCGATGCCGTTGCTCGGCCTCGTGGCGGTTCGGCCGGGATACGGCCAGAGCCCCTCGTCGTCATCGAGCAGCGCGAAATAGTCGTCGCTGGTGTACGAGTATTCAGGATGGAAGCTGTCTTCGGTCTGGTACGACGGGATCCAGTTAGTGAGGCCGTTGTCTCCCTTCAGGTTGCGGTAATCGAAATGTGTGTCGCCGAAGAGCAGTGCGTAGCGGAGAACAGGTTCGCCGGGGCTGCGATCATACAAGAACTTGAAGTAGTCGCGCATGGCGCGCATATCCTGCAGGCCGCCCGAGAACTCATTGAAGATCTTCTTGATATCGACGACTTCGACCGTCATCCCCTCCCGCCGGCGATGATCAGCCAGGCGCTCAGCGGCCGCAAAAAAAGGCTCGGCAGCGACGATTACGAACTCGGGGTGGCCCGATATGCCGTGCA
>CAZRTY010000156.1:3048-5143 GCA_964603055.1 uncultured Rhodothermales bacterium
AAAAAAGGCTCGGCAGCGACGATTACGAACTCGGGGTGGCCCGATATGCCGTGCAGGTTCTGCGGTTGCACCCGCTGGGCGGTGACGTTGGCATCAGTGAGCGCTTGAACGGCAGAACTTGCGTAAGCCACGATCTCACGCGGCCGGCTACTATCCTCTACAAAGACCCGAACGCTATGGCCGCCTCCCGAAGACTCGACGGGCAGCCGGCGGATCGTGCCCGGCTCGGTCACATCCCACACCGTCGGCGTTGATGAGAACCCGCTCATCTGGAAGTCGAAGACGCCGCTCTGCCCGCCCGGCGTGGCGAACCGTAGGTAGCCATCCCGCGCCCGCAGCTCTTGCGGATACTCCATTCGCAACCAGTGCAGGGCGGCTGTCGGGTTGCCCACCGAGCTCTCAATCCGCATCGTCAAACTGACAGGACCGGCACCCGACCGGTTCTGTTGAAATGTGCCGGTTACATCCATGGCAACGGCCGGATTCGCCCCACCCACCACCGGCCGCGTTGGAATGCGAGCGATTTCTGCGGATGACTCTCTGAACAGGAGCGCATTCGCTCGGTTCGAGCCCGCTGCCGCGTGCAGGTCGTATCGGATCGTACCCGCCGCAAGCCCCGGCAACGAGGCGTTATTCAGGATGCGTAGCTCGCCGGATGACTGAATCGTCGTGCTGACCCACGTGAGGCCGCCGCCCGACTTCGGCCCCCACATGATCTGATCCGGCTGAACGTAGTGCCGGCCGGTAACCCGGCTCAACGTCGTGGCCGATCCTCCCGGCGCGGCGACCTGTTGAATCCGTCGTCCCTCGCCGCTGCCGATCTTAAGAAAGTAGTAGTTCCGGCTATCGAACGGATTGACGTAGTGCTCCCAGTGACCGGTCTCCCGGTTGTAGGACCAGCCACTCGGGCCCTTTGCGTAGAAGGTGATCGCGTCATTGGCGTCGAAGGTGCCGTCGCCGCCGTCGTTGACCACGATCGGGTTCTCGACGAGGTCGGCCGGACGCGGGGCACCGGCGATGGCGGGCACCGGCGCACCGCCGTTCCCATACAGCCGAATGCTCGACGCATCGATCGAGGACGGGGACTGTCCGGCAGCGGTCAGCCACTGGCGGAGCAGCGCGCCATCAATACGATAGACGCCTTCCTCTACGATTGGAAACTTGAAGACGATGCCGTCCGCAAGAACGCTCCGCGTCACCTCGACATGCGGATTGGCAGCGACCGCGCTCGACATCCGAACACCGGCGGCCACTCCGCCTCCCGATGGCTGCTGCACGCGAGCGACCACTCGTCGGTAACGGCGAAGTGTCTGCGTATTAAAATCGTACGTGACGGAAGGAAAGACGATCGTCGTCACGGGGCGCCGGCGCTGGAGCCCGGTGCCTGTGGCAAATGCCGGACTCACACCGAGGTACTCGCGGAGGAAGTCCATCTCCTCCTCATCCCCTTCCAACGATATCTGGATCTCGTCGTACTCGCTCGAGATGATCTGCACCCGCGGCGCAGCCATGTGCGAAAGCTCCAGCACCTCCGAAATCGACGCCATCTGGTTGGATATCGACGCCACATTGCGCGCCTCGAGCGATGACACGCCGAGCGAGTCGATGGCCTGCCGGAGCGAGATCGGCCAATCGAAAGACGCCTCGAGCACCGAGCCGTCCGCCGAATCATCGACGACCTTGAGCTCCTGCGCCCACGCCGACGGCATCGATGCCCAGAGCGGGATCAGCGCGACGAGGAGAGAGAGACGGAGAAAACGTGCGACCATGTGATGGACACCGGGGATGAAACGGATACCGCGCGCTGAAAGAGGTTCGACCTCCGAATAATCTGTCACGATGGCTCGACCATGACGGCTGAACCTGGAATTAAACTCGTAACAGTTGGCGTCGATAGGCGCAGAGATGTTTCGAAAAAATGCGGTGTCGCTGGGTTGGGCCGATGAGGGATGATGCGATCTCGGCCGAAGTGCCGTTGCCGGCACGACTTACGGGTACAAGATATCACATGCTCGTTGACGGTACAAGAGGCCGCGCCGAGGCTCACGTCAAATCCGCGCGAGGGTCATCGACCATCCGATCGATCTCATGCTGA
>CAZRTY010000157.1:0-5104 GCA_964603055.1 uncultured Rhodothermales bacterium
GGGTTGTTTTGAGGGATACAGCCGGTATCTGAATATCCACGACCAGAGTGCATCAGGACGCCGGGGAGCCTAAGATCCCGCCTTTTTGCTAGGTTCGTAACGCATTGTGGTTTGCGCCTGTCCTTTCGACTTACAGATTCGTGCGAGTGAGGGGCCTGTTTCGACCGATCGCCCGAAACAGCTTCTACCCGATGTCGCATTATCTTTTATTGCCATGAGGGTGCAGAGGTCGACTTTAGTCTGATGATCTCACGGAACGCCAGTTCGACAGCTCCTCCACCCTGAAGCATATCAGGTCTTCCCAACATTCATGCCAAGGCAAATGAAAAGTAGGCTGTTACTACTCGTCACCACATTGCTGGTGATGGCGGTGCCGGGCGCTGTGCTCGCGCAGAACGCCATAATAACCGGCGTCATCGCCGACTCGGAGGGGGCGCCGTTGCCAGGAGCGACGGTTGTTGTCCCGTCCCTAAATCTCGGAGCGGCCGCCGACATCGACGGTCGTTTCAACATCCGCGTTCCGGAGCGGCAGTCCGATGGTCGTACGGTACAAATTACCGCACGCTTTGTCGGGTTCGCCAACGCGACGCAGAGCATTCAGCTGACACCGGGTCCGGTTGAGGTCAATTTTGAGCTTCGTTCTGACCTTTTGAACCTCGATGAGGTCGTTGTGACGGGTACTGGTACCGCCACCTCACGGCGGCAGGTCGCCATCGACGTTGCATCGGTGTCGGGTGAAAACCTTTCACCGGCGCTGACGCCATCGCTCGACCGCGCCCTGGCGGGTAAGGTCGCCGGCGCTCAGATTACTCAGGGAAGCCAGCCGGGTGCGCCATCTCAGATTATCCTGCGGGGTATTAACACGCTGGGAAGCACATCACCGCTCATCTTGCTCGACGGTGTGCCGATTGCCTCGCATACGAATAACTCGGGCGGTACGGTCTCAGGAGTTAGCCGCCTTTCTGACATCGACTTTGCTGACATCGAGCGCGTCGAGGTCGTTAAGGGTGCAGCCGCTGCCGGTCTGTATGGAGCTCAAGGGGCAAACGGCGTTATTCAGCTCTTTAGCCGTCAAGGTGTGGCAGGAAGACCTCAAGTATCCTTCTCGACTTCCTTCGGCGTCAGCCAGTATAACAGTGGTGGAGTCGAGTATGCGGATCTACACTCGTACCCGGTGGATGCCAACGGTAATATTGCCGGTTTCGAACGTGATGCAAATGGAAACCTTCCGCAAATCAACGCGCAGGTTGCTCCTGGCTCAATCACGAACAGGGAATTCCGCGCAAATGGAAACCCGATCCCGCTGCATAACAATATTGACGCGATCATGCGCGCTGCGGGTAACTCGACGACCAACCTCTCAGTAAGCGGTGGCACAGAGCAGCTGACGTACTTAGCGTCTGTGGGCGTCGTTCGCCATGAGGGTGTAGAGCTGGGGACAGGCTTTGACCGAAACTCGTTCCGGCTCAATCTCGGCTCGCGCCTCGCCGATAACTTCCGCGTTGATGCACGAGTCAACGTCATCAACACAACCTCGCACGGCGAATCAATTCAGGGTAACAGCGTTAACTCGCAGATCGGTTCAGCGCTCGTCATTCCTCGATACGTTGACATCGAAGAGAGGGACGATGTGACAGGCCTATATCGTGCTCAGCACCACGTGAGCCAGACGTCGAACAGCCCGCTGTTCTACAAGGACATCAACGATCGCGGCGGCGAACTCGTCCGGGTCATTCAGAACACGAGCTTTAACTACCAGCCGTGGGACTTCCTTGACCTGAACTATACGCTGGGCATCGACTATTACAACAATGAGTACACGGTGCTGCAGGATAACGTTCAAAGCATCCCTCAAGCTCGTCGTGGGCCGGTTCTAACCCCTGAAGGATTTATCGACCGGACGCAGGAGACGAACTCGGACGTGACGTCCAATGCAACTGCATTCCTGCGCACGAACATTCCGGTAGGAACGGGCGTCGCCTCGACTACGCAGTTGACGTACGAGTGGCGCCGGACGATCTATAACTGGGTTTACGCAGGAGGTACAGGACTCAGTCCGCTTCCTGGTCTCGAGACCATCCGTGCCATTTCGTCGAAAGATGCTGACGAGAGCCGCTCCCGGTTCATCACCTACGGCTTCTTGCTCAACCAGAAGTTTGACATTGGCCAGTACGGTGGATTCGAACTCGGTGTGCGCCAGGATTACTCCTCGGCCTTCCGTGAAGGCGAAGATGCAGAATTCTTTCCCCGCGGAGCGGTTTACTTCCGACCAGTGGAGTTCATGTCGGCTGATCTTCGTGACACGTTTACGGAGCTAAAGCTGCGAGCTGCCTACGGTACGGCTGGTACTCAGCCAGGAGCCTATCAGCGTATCGTTACACTGAGCCAGGGCAACATTGGAACGGGCGGGCAGACCGGCACCCTTTACACGCCGGCCACACTTCCAAACCCGTTACTGACGGTTGAGAGATCGACAGAAGCCGAGGTTGGACTCGACCTGGGACTGCGGCTGGGCCAGACCTTCTTCTCGTCGCTTGGACTGAATGCAACGGTGTGGACGCGGTCAAGTGATGACGTGATCTACTCTATCGGTGTTGCTCCATCCACCGGTTCCACGGCTCGGACGACCAACGCATTCACGATCGAATCGAGTGGCGTTGACCTGGGTATCCAAGGGCTAGTGTTTTACACCCCTCGTTTCGCCTGGAACACGCTGGTGAATTTCGGCACGCAGCGCTCGGAAGTAGCGTCAATCCAGGGCGGCGAAGACGTCACGATCAACGTCCAGAGCGGACAGATGTTTATCCTGCGTGAAGGCCACGATGTCGGTTCTCACTTTGGATACGACTTTGTACAGTCAGTGGACGAGGTCAACGTGATCACGGGTGAACGATACATCCCAGCAGGTGAGGAGCATCTGTGGGCCGACCTGGGCGATCGTTTCGTTAACGTTGGTACGCAGCGGGCACTGTTCCGGTCGAATCAGGAGGTTATCGGATCTTCGACGCCCGACTTTACAGTCGGCTTCCGGAACGAGTTCACCCTGTTCCGCGATCTCAACGTGGCAGTCCAGCTTGACTGGGTGCAGGGTGTCGATATATACAATGCGACTAAGCAGCGTATGTACCAGTACAACCTGCACAGAGATCAGCAGGACGCCATCGACGTCCGTGGTATGGTACCCGGACCCAATGGAGTTGCTCTACCTACTGATCTGAACGGGAACACAGTCGACGAGCCTGCAGCATGGGCGGCGTACTACAACTCCCTCTATCACACGAGCCAAAAGAATGTGCACTTCATCGAAGATGGCTCATTCCTCAAGCTCCGCGAGTTGACGGTCGCCTATGACCTGGGTTCGGCGCTTCGTAGCGTTCTGCCATCTCAGGTGTCGAACCTGCGTGTACATTTCTCAGGCCAGAATCTCCTGACCTTCACTAAGTACACCGGTTTTGACCCCGAGGTAAACCAGGGTGGAACGAGCTCGCTTACCCGAGGCTACGATTACAACTCCTTCCCCCAGTTCCGTACCTACACGATCGGGATCTCGACGAACTTCTAAATCCCTACACCTAACGATATGAAGCGCATAACACTCTTAAGCCTCCTATTTGGGGCGGTCGTGCTGGCCGGGTGTTCGGATGAGTTGCTCGTCAACAACCCGAACGCTCCGACGCCCGAGGCACTGACGTCCGAGGAGGGCATTTACCGCCAAGCACGGGGTATCTACTCCGGACTCTACGATGGCGGCTTTTTCCCGTGGATCGTGATGCAGTATCACGATGGAATGGGTGACCAGATTCCAAGCGCTGTTGGCAACTACTGGTTTGTCGACATGGTGAATCCGGAAGAAATCACGTACAGTGATGGCACCGTACACGAGCCGCCGGTTGCACGAGGTGGACCGGTTCAGCAGCAGATCATTGATATCGTCAATGATCGCACCCAGTCGGACCCCGCGTTGTTATACGAATGGCGTGCCTCTTACAAGGCCAATAATGAAGCCAACTTGCTGTTGCAGGCGCTAGAAAGCCCGGATCTGACGATCCAGGTCGACGCCGAGCAGAAAATACGGGGCTTCCGAGCATGGGCATATTTCTGGAAAGGATATGCTTACTCTCGCATTGGCTTGCTGTATGAGCAGGGCCTGGTCTCGGATGAGTACGGAGAGACAAACGATCAGTATCTGAGTTCTGCTCAGATGCTGGCCGAATCGAACCGGATGCTGGATCTCGCGATCGAGAATGCAAGTGGATTCGATGCCGTGAGAGCAAACGTTGTCCCTGATCTCTTTCGCGTGAAGCCAACTGGTGAGGGCCTTCGTCAGGCCGCAAATACCCTCAAGGCAAGGAATACGTTGCTCGGCAAGTATCGCGACGAGATGACGCAGTCTGACTGGCAGCAGGTTGAAGCGTTTGCCGACAACGGCCTAACCGCTAATAGTAACGCCATTCAGTGGGTATTCGACCAGACGACTTTTGCGGCAACGGGTACCGTTCTATATAGAGCTGGCGGTCTCGGACCGACCTGGGCCTACGTTTCGATGCGTCAGGTTCAAGAGTACTATCCTGGGGATCAGCGCATTCAGCGCGAGGGCGAGGATCATCCGAATGCTGGGGTCTTCCTTGTTAATGACACTCTTGCCTATACAAGCCCGCGTGGGAACAACCACACGACGGTTGCACGGGGTAAGGAGCCGGTCTTTGAGAGCGTTGTTGGCTCGAGTCAACTGTATCTCGTGTCGGCCGAGGAGAACTTGTTGATGGCCGCAGAGGCTAAGCTTGCGCTCGGTAAAGCAGGAGAGGCCGCTGAACTGGTAAACCAGGTCCGCGAGATGCAGAATGCAGGTCTGCCTGCTTTGACTGCAGACGACGTTGAGTTTGAGCAGATCCGGCGCGAGCGTCGAGTCGCCCTACTCGCTCGTGGGCTGGCGTATTACGATGCGAGGCGCCTACGTATCTCGACACCGGATGGTGGTCGAGATGGTGCATGGGTCTATCGTAACGGGTACGAGACGCTCGATACCGACGCCTCTATTTACTATAACTTCCGGCCGTACTGGCCAGTACCTGTACACGAGACGACATTCAACCCGCCGCTCAAC
>CAZRTY010000158.1:0-5084 GCA_964603055.1 uncultured Rhodothermales bacterium
CGGCGACATTGCGGGCACGTGCGCGCGGATTGTCGGCGCGGAAGGCCGCCGCGGCCGCGTAAATAGACTCCGGTGTTTGAGCCGTGGTTACGTGAGAGATTGCCATGACGTGTGGTAGTTATTCCAGAGTTTCCAGTGCGACGGGCGCGCGATCCCCATTGACGTTCGCTGTCACGACCAGCGGGCACGCACGGCAGGGATGATTCATGATGATGACGGGCACGCCAAATGCTTCTTCGATGATGTGAGGATCGAGCGCGCGTATCGGTGTGTCGTCGGCGAGCAATTTGCCTTTGCTCAGGATGGCGAGCCTGTCGGCGTATTCAGCGGCGAGGTTCAGATCGTGCAGGATCACGAGAACGCCGCAGCCAGAATCCGCCAGATCTCGTGCCGTCTGCAGCACAGCATGTTGGTGCGCCAGGTCGAGGCTGGCCGTCGGCTCATCGAGGAGCAGATAACGGGGATTCTCGGCCGACTCGGGATTCCCAAGCTGTGCGAGTGCACGCGCCAGATGAACGCGCTGCTTTTCACCGCCCGACAGCGACGGATAACGACGCTCTTGTAGATGCGCGATGCCCGCCTTTTCCATCGCCCAGGATGCCGTGGCGAGGTCGGCGCTCCGTGATGAACGCTGCACGTGGGGCGTCCGGCCGAGTAGCACGACTTCGCCGACGGTGAAGCCGAACTGCAGAAAACTCTGCTGCGGCAACACGGCCCGGTGAAGCGCAAGCTGGCGAGGGTCAATTCGGTCGAGCGTCGTGCCGTCCAGCGTCGCCGAGCCGCTGGTTGGCTTTCGCTCGCCGGCGGCAACGCGCAAAAGTGTGCTCTTGCCGGCGCCATTCGGTCCGACAACGGCAACGACCTCACCGGGCTTCACGCTTAGCGAAACGTCGTCAAGCAGCGTTGCCGTGCCAATCCGCACCTGAATGTCGTCAAGTATCAGCATCAGGCCCAGTGTTCAGTTGGACGCTCCCGCAGCAGGAGCCAGAGGAAAAAGGGTGCACCCGCAAGCGCCGTCACGATGCCGATCGGCAGTTCGGCGGGAGCTACGATCGTGCGTGCAATCAGATCTGCGCTCAGCAAAAGGATGCCGCCCAGCAATGCCGAGGCGGGAATCAGCATCCGGTGATCCGGCCCAAGCAGCAGGCGAGCAAGGTGCGGCACAATCAATCCCACAAATCCAATAACGCCGGCAGCCGCAACCGATGCGCCGACGGCAAGCGCAACGAGGACGATGGTAATCCGTTTTGCCTGTTCCGTTCGGATCCCAAGGTGATACGCCTCCGCTTCGCCGAGCAGCATCGCGTTCAACGAGCGCGCGAGAAACGGCGCGCCGAGAATCCCCAGCAACAGCAGCGGTGTGGCACCGGCAAGCGACGTCCACGTGGCGCCACCGAGCGAGCCCATCGTCCAGAACGTAATTGTGCGGAGCTGCGCGTCGTCTGCCAGGAAGAACATGAGGCCGGTTACCGCGCCGGCCAGCGCGCCGAGTGCCACGCCCGCCAGAAGCAGCGTCGCAACGGCGGTTCGGCCCGAGCGCGTGGCCAGTCCGTAGACGATGAACGTCGTCACCAGGCCGCCTGCAAACGCAGCGATGGACAGGGCGTGCATCTGTATGACCGGCGGAAGCGCCAGCGCTCCTCCCAACACAATGAACAGCACCGCAAACATGGCGCTGCCGGCAGAAACGCCGACTAGTCCCGGCTCGGCGAGGGGATTCCGGAAAAGCCCCTGCATCAACGCGCCGCTCACGCCGAGAGCGGCACCTATCAGCGCGCCCAGCAAGACGCGAGGAAGCCGGATGTAGAGCAACACCAGTTCTTGCTGCTGCGAGAATGCACCGCCTGCATCAACGCCGAGTGACGCTAACAGGATGGAAACGACATCTCCCAAAGGGATTCCGACGCTTCCGATCCCAACTGCCAACGCCATCATCAACAGCATAGCCATGCCGAGCAGACCCAGAGTTACGGGTCCGCGGCGCAACGTGCCGTTGTATGTCATGGTCGTGGCGGTGCTACTCATCAGACGCTTTCCCCGCCGTCATTCACATTGGCACATGCGCTCAGGCGGCTGCCATCCTCGGGCACGTGGATGCGACACGCGAAGTCAAGAACGAACTCGCCGAGGCTCGGCCCGAAGCCGAGGGCTTCATCCGGCAACACCACAAAGCGCGGCTGAATTCCACGCATCTCAGGCCGTGCGGCTATGTTGTCGACACCTCCGAACGACTGCACGGTCCGTCCAAGCAGAACGACGATCTCCGGATTCGCCTCGACGATTGCTTCGGAGCTCATCGGCTTGTAGCCATCTGCCTCTCCAAACACGTTGTCCGCACCGGCAAGTCGGAAAAACTCATCCGCGTTGGTGCCCGAGCCGGCAAACGTGAGCGCCCCGCCATCCTGCCCGAGGGCAAGCAGCACACGCGGCTCGCGGCCCGACTCCTCGACCACCTGCTCAGCGGCTGCCAGATCGCTCCTCATGTCTTCAATCAACGCATCCGCCCTCTCCTCGCGATCCAGCTCGTCGGCGATCGCACGCACCTGGCGTTCGATGGCATCCGGGGAAGGACCGCCCGGCAACCGAACCACACGAATACCGGTGCTCTCAAGCTGTTGAAGCGCCGCCTCCGGTCCGGCCGCGGCATCCGCAAGGATCAGCGTCGGATCGACCGACAACACGGCCTCCGCCCCGATCATCCGGAAGTAGCCCACGCTCGGCCAGTTGAGCAGTGTGTCGGGATATACCGAGGAATCATCGCGCGCAACGATGAAGTCGGCGGCACCAAGCCCCACAACCGTTTCGGCCACGGATCCACCCAGGACGACGATACGTGGATCATCCGAACTGCCGGCTTCACGTTGCTGCCCGCCACATGCGCTCAAGACGAGTGCCGGGACGAGCAATCCAAAGGTCAGAATCGCTCGTTTCATTCGGCTGAAGAGAAATCGGTCGAACCGTCGGGCTGATAGATGTACTCGAAGGTGTAGTACTCCGTGGGATCTCTGAGCGTGGGATTGTCGGGCGCATCCTTGTAGTAGCTCAGAACACGGATCTTCGCATACCGACCGTCGGCGGTGCGGACGGCGAGCACGCGGCCCGGCGTCGGGCTGATGACGTGGGTGCTCATGTCGTACGAGTACCAACTGCTGTTCGCGGCATCGTAGCCGCTGGTCGGTGCGAGTGCGATTTCCTCAAACACTCCTTCGAGCAGCTGCACACCGCCGTCGCCGGGGCCCGAGGTGCCACCATTCGCGATGATTGACGTGCCGCGAAAGCCGATATCCCACGAGGTCGACGACGAGTCGGCGCGGTTAGGCTCGCTGTAGTTCAGCACAATCTCATTGTCGCGCAGGCTGAACAGTGTATAGCGGCCGGTGCGTTCGAGCGCCTCACCAGTCGCCGGATTGCGTTCGGCAGGATCCGCCGCCAGGTTCTCGACGAGCACAGTCTGGAGCGGCTCGAAGTCTTCCTCATTGCTGCTGACGGAGTCGCAAGCCGTTAATGAGATGGATGTCGCGACCAGCAAGGCCGTTATAAGCGTATTGCGCATTGTTGTCGGTTCTATGTTGCGTCTAAAACGAATAGCCTGCACCCACGAAGAGGGTACGGCCGGGTTGATGGGGAAGAACCAACGGATCCACATAGTCCAGTGCATTGCGGACGCCGACCTGGAAGTCGGCCGGACCGAAGGATTTCGTGATCGTCAGGTTCAGCATTGCGTATCCCGGCGCGTACTCTCCGGGATGATCCAGCACGAGGTTGCCGTTGATGTCGGCATACCCGTAGCGGCCTCGCCACGCAAGCCGTGCGGCCGTAGACAGCCCGATATCGTCAAGACGATGGGTGAGGCTGACGGTGCCGCTGTGGCGGCTGCGGCCAAAAAGGCCGCCGTAATCCTGCCTCGAAACTCGCACGTCTCGCCCGTTCTCGCGGCGGTATAAACGCCCCTCGTCGATCATATCGAGAACGTCGCGGTCTCCCGTCGACAGAAACTGATAGCCTGCGCCGGCCGTGATTTCACCCAACGACCCCGGCAATGTCGTCGACCACGACAGCTCAGATTCAATGCCTTGCGTATAAACACGCGCAAGGTTGAAGTACGAGAAGATCTGCTGACCATTGGTGAGATTGGCAATCACCTGTGTGTCGATCAGATCCTTCACCTCATTATGGAAGAGGTTGGCTTTGAGACGAAGTCCCGAGAGAGGCTCGACCTCGATTCCGAATCCGTAGGCAACGCTATTTTCGGCACGCAAACTGCCAAGGTCTTGCGGCCGGATCAGGTAGCGTTCGATCGCCCCGATCTCGTCGAGCTTCCGAAGCTCAGCCAACACCTCCTCAGCGCCGAAAAGTTGGTAGCCCGCGGCGGCGTTCGAGAAGACGAGGTATCGCTGCCGAAACGCCGGCGCCCGATAACCGCTGCCGACGGATGCACGGATCCGCGCCCAGTCTGCGGGTTTGCCGAGCAGCGACAGCTTCGGTGTCAACCGGCTGGCGTAATCACTCGGCACGTCAAACCGAGTTGAAATCACGACATCCAGAAACCGCGACGGCATCCACTCGAGTTCGGTGAAGCCGAAATATTGATTCGCCGTTCGTTCGTCGGGATAGCGCTCGCCGCCAACAGTCTCTGCGATGACACCTCCACCCGCGTACAGAAACAACCGAGCGGGTGGCAGCCACGTCAGCATGGCCTCCGCCTTACGGTAGTTGTGGACGAAGTCTGTCTCGAGCAGCACGCCGCCGGCTGACTCTACGGTCTCCGACGAATTACTGAAGCGCGAGCCGTAAAGCGCCAGCTCGCCGCGGAGCTGCGACGAAAATCGATGATTGACGACGGGATTGATGCTTACATCCGTACGAATCGCATGGTCATGGAAGAGCATGTCTTCCACAAAAAACCGTCCCTCCTGATCTTCTCTGGAGAGACGGGTTCGTAATGAGATCCTGGTGTCGTCGCCTGGCTCTGCGTATGCGTGGAACTCTCCGGAGTAGTCCGAAAACGCCGGAATCGTCAATGAGCCAGACTCAGGGTCGAGGCTAAAGCCCGATGAACCATACCGGTTGACGACGCCACGAAG
>CAZRTY010000159.1:0-5079 GCA_964603055.1 uncultured Rhodothermales bacterium
TACATGCATCCCGTGGTTGACTTCCCGCTCGACCTCGCGCGCAAATACAACCGTCCCGGCCCTCGCTACACCAGTTATCCTACCGCACCTCGCTTCCATCAGCAGTATGGCAGGCAAGATTTCATCGCCGACCTCGCCGTAGAGTCGACGTCCGACGAACCGCTCTCGCTGTATCTGCACCTGCCGTTTTGCCGGTCGCTGTGCAATTACTGCGGCTGCCATATGATGGTGACGCATCGGCCCGAGAAAATCTCGGCCTACGTGGACGTGCTGATGCGGGAGATCGAGAACGCGGCTGATCGATTAGGGACGAAGCGATCGGCGATTCAGGTACACTGGGGCGGTGGCACGCCCACGTATCTGGCGCCGGAGGAAATCGAGCAGTTGATGAACCACGTGGCACATGCCTTCAACATTTTGCCGGAGGCAGAAGTCAGCATCGAGGCCGATCCGCGCGGCCTCACGCGCGAGCACATTGACGCCGCCCGCCGGAGTGGCTTCAACCGCATCAGCTTTGGCATCCAGGATCTCGACCCCGGCGTCCAGGCGGCCATCGGCCGAATCCAGCCGCTCGAGCTCGTTGCTGACGTGACCGAGTGGGCGCGAGACGCCGGCTTCGACGGCCTCAGCTACGACCTTATATATGGATTACCGCTACAGACGCGTCAAACGTTCGCGGAAACGACCGAGCGCATCATCGACCTCAATCCCGACCGCTTGTCGGTGTTCAGCTACGCGCATGTGCCATGGCTGAAGAAACACCAGACCCTGATCGACGAGACGACATTGCCGCCTGCGGAAGAAAAGCTGCTGATGCTCGTGAACACATCGCAGCGGCTTGTCGAGGCCGGGTATGATTTTGTCGGGATGGACCACTTCGCTCGGCCGGAAGACAGTCTCGCCGAGGCGCGGCGCCAGGGCACGATGCAACGCAACTTCCAGGGATACTCGACGCATGCCGGGCACGGATTGCTCGGCTTTGGCACATCCTCCATCAGCCAACTCGACGGAGCGTATGCGCAGAACGAAAAGGACCTGCGTACCTACTATGAAGCTGTGGAGTCAAACGAGCCGCCGGTGTACCGCGGCTATCGCCTGACCGATGAAGATCGACTACGGCGGGAGGTCATCATGAGCATCATGTGCCGGTTCGAACTCAGCGAACGGCGCATTGAAGAGCAGTTTGGCGTCAGATTCCGCGAGCATTTCGCCAACGTACTGGATTTTCTGCCCGAGTTTACGGATGACGGACTCATCATCCAGACGGATGACGGTTTCGTCGTCACGGAGACCGGCCGTTACTTCGTGCGCAACATCGCGATGCCATTCGATGGCTACCTGACAGACGCCGGCTCCGGGCCCAGATATAGTAGAACGATCTGACTTTTCTTTCCATGCAAGAGACGATTTCCCCTGAAGCCACAGCCCCAGTTTCCACATCCCGCAGAAGTTCAAACGGCGCCGGCGGCAAAGCTGCGGCCGAGCAGACGACCAGCTCATCGGACGTTATTCCGTCCCCTTTTCATTCCGCAGAGACCAAGCCCCTCGATGCGCTTGTGTTCATCGGAGTCGTTCTGTTCGTCTTCGTGATGATGGTCGTTATCATGATGGCGTATTAACGTCGCATCACGGATGTCCCGTCCATAATCCGCCATTCGAGAAGCATCCCAACAATGCGCCGCCGGAATATCGTGTAAGGTTTCTCGTGACCTTTGCAACGTCCGGCTCGCTCGCTTCCATTTGATCCGGTTTTTAGGGATAATCAAGCCCATACTGGAATCGCCATTAATCAACCTACTGCATCATGCCCCAGTACCAGCACCTGAGCACGCCCACAGACGGCGCCTCCATAGAAATGCGCGGCAACGAGCTATTCGTGCCGGACGCACCCATCATTCCGTTCATCGAAGGAGACGGTACGGGGCCCGATATATGGCGCGCGTCGCAGCGGGTCTTTGACGCTGCGGTTGAGAAGGCGTACGGCGGCTCGCGTCGTGTTGTCTGGTTTGAGGTCTATGCCGGTGAGAAATCGCACGATCGGTTCGGCGAGTGGCTGCCTGAAGACACGCTCGCGGCCATTCGGTCGCACCTCGTCGCGATCAAAGGTCCGCTGACAACGCCCGTTGGCGGTGGAATCCGGTCGCTCAACGTTGCCCTTCGCCAGCAGCTCGATTTGTTCGCATGCGTGCGGCCTGTGCGGTGGTTCCAGGGCGTTCCGTCGCCGGTGAAGGAGCCACAAAAGGTAGACATGGTGATCTTCCGCGAGAATACGGAAGACATCTACGCGGGCATCGAATATGTAGGCGGGTCGCCTGAATCAGAGAAATTCCTCCGCTTCCTCCTGGAGACCTTCCCCGAGCAGGCCTCCAAAGTTCGGTTCGGCTCGCACGATCGGGTTTCAGAGTGGGAGGAGCGGCTCGGTTCGATAGGCCGTGAACGGCGCGACCTCGGCGTCAATGTTGGTATCGGCATCAAGCCGGTCAGCTACCTCGGTACCGAGCGCCTCGTCCACAGCGCGATTACGCATGCGATCCAGGAAGGACGCAAGAGCGTGACGCTCGTGCACAAGGGCAACATCATGAAGTTCACCGAGGGCGCCTTCAGCGAATGGGGCTACCAGGTGGCGCGTGAGTCGTTCGGTGCGGTCGAATGGGAAGGCGGACCGTGGCACATCATCCCGGAAGGCAAGCCTGGAGCGGGCATCATCATCAAGGATGTCATCGCCGACGCCTTCCTCCAGCAGATTCTAACGCGTCCCGAGGAGTACGACGTCATCGCGACGATGAACCTCAACGGCGACTATATCTCAGACGCCCTCGCTGCTCAGGTTGGCGGCATCGGCATCGCGCCCGGAGCCAACATCAACTACGTGACGGGCCACGCCATCTTCGAGGCGACGCACGGCACGGCACCTAAGTATGCCAACCAGGACCGCGTCAACCCGAGCTCGGTCATCCTGTCTGGCGAGATGATGTTCCGCTACATGGGCTGGCACGAAGCGGCCGACCTTATCGTCCGCGGCATCGAAGGCGCCATCGGAGAGAAGCGCGTCACGTACGACTTCGAGCGGCAGATGACGGGTGCTACTTTGTTGAAAACAAGTGAGTTTGGAGAGGCCCTCGTAGAAAACATGGGCTGATCCAAAGCGTCCGTAGTGGTATCGGGAAGGCGCGGGGGTGGTTAACACGCTCGCGCCTTCGTGTTTTCATACCACCCATGCGACGATGAAGCTCACCCTCCGCTCCGATCACCTGAAGCTCTACCGGAACGTAGCCCTCTTGTTGATGCGCTACGGCCGGCGCGACATGTTCGAGACGGTCAGTCTCGACGAGGCATTGTTACTCGAGACCGAAGCAGCAATCGGGAAGGTCGACGGCAAGGCGGAGGCGTTTGCCGACGATCTGGAGCGTCTGGGTCCAACGTTCATCAAGCTCGGACAACTGCTGTCGACGCGGCCCGATCTCGTTCCAGCCGACTACGCGCACGCGCTTTCCCGGCTTCAGGATGACGTCGAGCCGTTTTCATTCGAGCAGGTGGAAGCGATCATCCAGACCGAACTCGGCGGCCGGCTATCGAAGCTCTTCGATCGATTTGACAAGCACCCGCTTGCGGCGGCCTCCCTCGGGCAGGTGCATCGGGCAACCCTCCGTGATGGACGCGAGGTCGCCGTCAAGGTCCAGCGGCCCGATATCCGCAAGAAAATCCTGAGCGACCTCGATGCGCTCGGCGACGTCGTCGACTCCGTCGCAAAATATACCGAGATCGGGCGGCGGTACGCGGTAGACGGATTGCTGCGCGAGTTCCGTTCGACACTTATCCAGGAGCTCGACTATCGGAGTGAGGCGGCGAATCTCGAACGCCTCAAGCATATTCTGATGCGGTACGACCGGATTATCGTTCCGGCACCTATCCACGACTACTCGACGTCGCGAGTGTTGACGATGGACTTCGTCGGCGGCGTTTCGATCAAGTCGGCGGGCGCGCTACGACGGATTGAACTTGATGGCCAAGCGCTGGCTGCCGATTTGCTGCGCGCGTATCTCGACCAGGTTCTACGCCACGGGTTCTTTCATGCCGATCCGCACCCGGGCAACATCATGATTGCCGACGACGGCCGCCTCGCACTGCTCGACTTAGGGATGGTCGCTCGCATCGGACCGGAGATGCGACAGCAGCTCATGAAGCTTCTCATCGCGATCACGGAAGGACGCGGCCGCGAGTCTGCCGACCATGCCATCGCCATGAGCCGCCCGCTTGCCGAGTTCGACGAGAACGGCTTCGTCATGCGGATCGAGCGCCTGGTGACCCAGCACATGGATAACGAGATGCGCGACGTCAACGTTGGCCGCCTCCTGCTCGAGGTGCTGCGGGCGAGCGGCGAGACGGGGCTTCAACCGCCCAGCTCGCTTGCGATGTTGGGGAAGGCGCTTCTGAGCCTCGACGAGATCAGCAAGTTGCTCGCGCCAGACGTTGCCCCGCGGGAAATCATCCGGAGCCAGACAGGGCGTATCCTGCAGCGCCAGGTGGCGAGTTCATTTTCCCCGGGCAGCCTCATGGGTGCTGCGCTCGACTTGCAAGACCTGGCCCGGAGCCTCCCGCCGCGGCTCAACACGTTGAGCGATAAACTCGCTGACGACCGCTTTACGCTCCGCATTAAGGCCCTGGATGAGCCGCACGTGCTGACCAATGCACACCGTATGATCAACCGCCTCTCACTCGCCATCGTCCTCGCTGCGCTTATCGTCGGCGCGGCCATGCTGATGCAGATCGATACGGAGTTCCGGTTCTTCGGCTACCCGGCCTTCGCGATGATCCTGTTCCTCGCCGCGGTTGGCTGTGGATTCGCGCTCGTCGTCAGCATCTTTTTAGCTCAGCGCAACGATTCTCGGAATCCGTTCTGAGCCTTGCCATTGCACCTTCCCACGGAACACATGTAACACGGAAGGCAATTGGACATTGACCTCCGAACCGAACGGAACAGCTATTCGCGGCCGGGATCTAAACGGGTGTGATGAGGGATGGAGGATCGTGCCCCGTGCTTTGACAGCGTCCTGCTGCAAGGCCGGGGCACGACTCTTT
>CAZRTY010000160.1:0-5021 GCA_964603055.1 uncultured Rhodothermales bacterium
AGAGCGCGCCGGACCAGACCAGCAGGCCGACGATCGCGAGGACGATGGCCAGGCCTATGATGAGAAGACCGATTCGCTGATGAGGCATACTCCTAATGCTGATTTCGTGTGACGAGACGCAGGAAGTACCTACGCCACTCTCGGTTACCACAGACGCTACGCCAATCCCAAACAAAAAACGGTGGCTCCACCGAGGAATGCCACCTCGACGAAGCCACCGTCATACGTCCCTTGCGTCACACCCCTCTTGCATCACACGTCTCTTCCCTCGCCCGTATCACGCGGGGTTGGGATTACCCGCTTACCGCTTACGAACGGATTCGAACCCGTCCTTATCAGCTCAGCTGGCGGGCTCGAGGAATTTATTGACATCCAGCCAGTGGATGAACTGCTCGAACCACCGGTTGCTGGTGCGGTCGGGGTTGCCGAGGCCGAAGCCGTGGCCGCCGTTCTGGTAGAGGTGGAATTCAACCGGGATGCCGGCATCGTACCAGGCCTTGATCACACCTGCATCGCCGTTGTAGAGAAAGTCGTCAGCGGCGATCACGTTGAACATGGGAGGCGCGTTCGCCGGTACCTCGACTGCGTTCATCCCGCCGTAAACCGGGCCGATGAAAGCCAGCTTCATCGTCTCGGAGTTGAGCGTGGAGTGCATCGTAAGACCTGCGCCGGCCGAGAATCCGATCATACCGATCCGGTTCACGTCCACGCCCCACTCATCAGCGCGATCGATGATCATGGCGTACGCGGCCTCGGCATCCTCGAGCTGGTTGGAAAGGTCCCAGCCACCACGGCGGGGCGGAGTTGCCGGGCGCTCATCTGCCGGCGGAGGCGTGGCATCTTCGAAGGTGCGGTTCATTCGGTTGGCAAAGTCGTCGAGCGACTCGGGCGTCGGGTTCAGACGGTACTTGAGGACAAATGCAGCTATGCCCTGGTCGGCCAGCGCCTGGGCCACCTGCCAACCTTCGTTGTCCAGCGAGAGCCACATAAATCCACCGCCCGGTGCAACGATGACGGCGGCGCCATTTGCTTTGTCAGGATCAGGGAGGAATGGCGTCAGCGTCGCCGTGGTGATGTTACGTGCCATTGGATCTCCCCACTGGCGGAACCACGTTTCGGGAAGGTCCTGACCTTCGACGCCACCGGTGCCGAGCAGAATTGCGTTGGGCTCGTCCGGGTTTTCCATCGGATACATCGTGCCGTCCTGAGCCGCCGCAAACGGTGCGAAGGCTGCCAAAGCAAACACCGTGCAGACGACGAACGACGTGAGTCCCGCTCGCTTCGATCGATTCATTGCTTACCTGAGAGAGTTGATTGGGTATGGGAATGCGTCTGAGTATATGACGAAACCATCAATTTGGTTAAGGTGATTTTCGCCTATCCGACGCCGTTTAAAGGTAACGCACGATTATTGAAGCGTTTAAGAGGGGCATAGCTATATATGGCAGTCACCTGCAGAGACGCCATGGCCCGCGGGACGCGATCTGCGAATTATCTCAGCGTCACCTACCTGGCCATCGGGCGAATTCATTGGTGCAGGAATCCCGAACGGGAGAATGAGTCAAGGTCTGTGCGACGTCAAGAAATGAGTGCCTGGAAAAGCTAGCACACGAAAAAGGGGGAACGGCGCATTGCCATTCCCCCTCATTCAGTTGCTCAATAGATGGTGGTTACACGACGAACATCGCGACGACGACGAGTGCAAACCCCAGGACGAGCAGTCCAACAAAAATATTGAAGAACAGCGCCGTGTTGTCTTTTTTCTCCGGCGCAGCATTCTGCGTTTTCGCTTTCATGCGAATCTCCGTTTGAATCGATGCCACATACGCGGGAGAACCTCCCGCCAGAACGACAAACCGGAGCTTCTATATTCGCAATACTCGATTCAGGATATGCGTTCGGCACCCGCCGTCCCGAAGCACGTCGGCTCCACCGCGGACATCAAACGCGTGGCCGGCAGCAGGCTCGTGGGCCGCTGCGCGGAACGTCGTCGCCCCGTCGGGGCCGGATTCGACACCGGCGACATCGGGCATGACCGGAAGCGCAAAAAACGCCGCGCCGGTGTGTCCGTTGACGAGGTTCAACAGATGACCCGCCGTCGCCTCTCCACCCGCCGAGGCCGTCCACTTGGCCGGCGAGGTGCCGATCAAGAGGATCAGGAGTAGACCTACAGATATGTGGCGAAGTCCTTTCACGTATCGTCCGTTGCTGCTGCTCTTGAAGTGCTTCACCAACCGCAAAGTTTCCGTTACGCGAATGCGGTGGACCGCGCTAAACGCTTAATAGGGCTCATTCTCGGACAATCCCTCGTAAGGGATAGAAACCTGATCTGATCCACCGCATCTTGAGCCTCCCCCGTCATTATTTGATGCGCATACGATGTCTGTCCTTCCGAAGCTCACGATACTCATGGCTACGACGGCGCTATGTGTGCTGACGGCCTGCGCGGGTGCCGCAGCCGTCAGCACCGATGACATTCCCCCGCCACCTGAGGTGAGGCAGGAGTTCCGCGGCGCATGGGTTGCATCCGTGGCGAACATCGACTGGCCGTCAAGGCGGGATCTCACAACAGCGCAGCAGCAAGCGGAACTCCAGGCGATCTTCGACCGGCTCGTCGAGCTCAACATGAACGCGGCGATCCTTCAGGTGAGACCGGCCGCCGATGCCCTCTACGACTCTGAGCGCGAGCCCTGGTCTGAATACCTGACCGGAGAGATGGGTCGGGCGCCCGACCCCTTCTACGATCCGCTGTCATTTGCCGTAGAGGAAGCCCATGCGCGGGGCCTCGAACTCCACGCCTGGGTCAATCCGTTTCGAGCACGCCATGCCACGGGATCGTCAGCGGTGGACGAAAACCATGTTTCGCGACGGCATCCTGAATTTATCCGGCAGTACAATCGCCAGCTATGGCTCGACCCCGGCCTGCCGGAGGTTCAGGAGTACGCGCTCAGCACGATGCGTGAGATCGTCCGCCGTTACGACATCGACGGCATCCACATCGACGATTATTTCTATCCGTACGTCGAGCGAGATGCGCAGGGGCGGGCGATCGTCTTCCCGGATGACGAGACCTATCGCCGAGCCGTTGCAGCGGGCGAATCGCGGGCGAAAGACGAATGGCGGCGCGAGAACGTGAATCGCTTCGTGCAGTCGTTGTATGAGATGGTGAAGGAGGAGAAGCCGCACGTCAAGGTCGGCATCAGTCCGTTCGGCATCTGGCGGCCGGGTAATCCCGAGGGCATTCGAGGTATGGATGCGTATGCCGAGATCTTTGCCGACTCGCGCAAATGGCTGCATAGCGGCTGGCTCGACTACTTCTCGCCTCAGCTTTACTGGGCCATCGACCCGCCGGCGCAGAGCTACACCGCGCTACTCGACTGGTGGGTAGGCGAAAATCTGCTCGACCGTCACATGTGGCCGGGGAATTTCTCGAGCCGGGTCGCCAGCGGTGACCGCGTTAACTGGCAGGCCGAGGAAATCGTGCGGCAAGTCGGCGCAACGCGCGATCAGGCGCGCGCCGACGGCAACATCCACTTCAGCGTGAAGGTGTTGACGCAGAACCGCGGCGGACTGGCCGACGCGCTCCGCGATGGACCGTATGCCGAGCCGGCGCTCATCCCGACATCACGCTGGCTCGGGAGCCCTCCCGTCCGGCCGGCGGTCCGCTTGGACGGACAGGGTTCAAGCCGGCGCGTCGTGCTGCAAACGACCGGCGAACGCCCTGCTCGCTGGCTCGTGCAGACGTACGACGACACCGGCTGGCACACTGACATCCTCCCTGCAAATACCGAGACATTCGGCATCACGCCGACTGCGCGACGCGTGATCGTACGGTCGATCAACCGGACGGCTCATTTGAGCGAGCCGGTTGTGCTTGATTTATAATCGCTCGTTTTATCGACCGCCGTCCGGCTGAGGCTCGGCGGGATCGGGAGCGTCCGGTCCGGGTGTTCGTTCGGGCGGGTACTCGGGTTCGGAGGGATAGCCTGGCGTATCGGGCTGCGGCGCATCGGGATACTCCGGCTGACGCGGATAGCCGGGCTCGTCAGGTGAGGGCGCCCCGGGATATTCAGGTTGGCGTGGATAGCCCGGCGAGTTCGGATCGGGGGTCGATGGGATCTCCGGCGGAACGTTTGCGCGGCTACTTAAAGTCATCTTGGCAGGGTGATGCATCGGCGTGGCCGTATTCGATGATGATTGCTTGGTAGCGCGATCACCCATGGCCACGGCAATCGATCCACGTCGATCGCAATGAATTCGGAAAACCGAAGTCCGGCATACTCGGCCGACTTCGAATTGCGATTGAAGTATCGGGCGGGTATGGTTGCGACTCATTCGTCGGCTTATATTCTCGGTCTGTCCCGACTGGGCTTCATTGCCCGTATGACTTCGGGGTGTGGCGCAGCCCGGTAGCGCGCTTCGTTCGGGACGAAGAGGTCGTGGGTTCAAATCCCGCCACCCCGACGTTAATTAAAACGGCCACCGTCATTCGTGATGGTGGCCGTTTTTTTATTGGCGCAGGTGTACGGGAGCGTTCATTCCGTGCGTCCGGCGTGCGACACAAGAGCGCTTGGGGCGCGGCGACGGCTGGATTTCTACCGGCGCACGGCCGCGGTGCGGAGCTGAGCGCAACCCGGTTTCTCCCCAAAAAATCCAGCCGAGCAATACAATACATGCGCTCCGATATAGAATGATGGTGCGGGCGCGACTGAATTCCGATCATCGTGATGTTATCTTCCCGCGATGACGGGGCGCGGTTGCCCCGTGGCACTGGAGACCGGATATGGCTCGTCGTTATCACCGTATCGTCGTTAAGCTGGGAACGAGCGTCCTCACGCGGGGGACGAAGCGCCTCGATCGATCGCGCATGATCGAGATCGTGCGGCAATGTGTGGAGCTTGTGGAGCGCGGGTGCGAGGTAATCATCTGTTCGTCGGGTGCGATGGCCGCCGGACGCGAACGGCTCGGTCACGATGACCCGGCGGCATCCGTTGCGGTCAAGCAAATGCTGGCGGCGGTGG
>CAZRTY010000161.1:0-5018 GCA_964603055.1 uncultured Rhodothermales bacterium
TTCAGATTCGGGATGTTGTTCCAGCGCGAGGCGGGAAGTCCCGTCCACCAGAATGAATGCGCCGACGGACCGAAGCCGATGTAGTTGGTGTGGAACCAGTACGCGTGGTTATGCTGCGACCGCATCCCTTCGCGAGCGAACGAGGAGATCTCATAGTGCTCGTAACCGCGCTCGCGGAGGTAGTCCATCGTGAATCGATACAGCGTCTCCACCTCTTCATCCGGAGTCGGCGTCATGAGTCCGCGCCGGACTAATTTATCAAGCGGCGTGCCGGGTTCGACCGAGAGGCTGTACGTCGAGATGTGCGGCACTTCCAGGCGGTTCGCCTTTTCGAGGTTTGCGCCCCAGTATTCGAACGGTTGCTCGGGAAAACCAAAGATCAGATCGATCGAGAAGTTGTCGAATCCCGCCGCGCGGGCGAGGTCAAGGACGGCCTCGGCTTCTTCGGCCGAGTGCGAGCGGTTCATCGCCTTCAGGTCGTCGGCGAAAAATGACTGAACGCCGATGCTCAGCCGATTGACGCCAAGCCGCCGAAGTTCGCGCAGGTAGTCGAGATCGACCTCTCCCGGATTGATCTCCGCCGTTACTTCGGTGACCGCGCTCGTGTCGAAGTGCTCATGAACGGCCGAGAGGATATCGTACCATTCATCGAGCAGCAGTTGCGACGGCGTGCCTCCGCCGAAGTATATCGTATCGATCGGCTCGCGCGCCGCGTACGTGTGCGCGTAATGTTCGATCTCCCTGCGCAGCGATGCGATAAATCCGGCATGCGATTTCTGCGTCGTCACGAAGTAGAAATCGCAATAGACACAGCGCTGGTGGCAGTACGGTATGTGGAAATAGAGTCCAGCCATCGACCATCAATACGTACGGGGCCGGTAATCGACGGCCATGCGAAGGGTTCCGGCGCGGTTGAAGCGCCGAAACGGAATGGATGCCAACTGAGGTGGGCTCAGAAAATGATGCCGATCCGCACGGGCAGGGCCAGGTGGACCCGATCTTGCGCAATAATCAGCGCGGGGTTGAACTCGTAAAAAAGCGACGTCTCTTGAAGCACGCGTACCCGTCCATATCCGAAATGAATGGTGGGTCCCGAACGGGATGTGGTCTCGCCCATTGGTACATAAGCGCCAAGGCCGAACATCAGATAGGATAACTCGGTCGACGTGCGCGGCAGATTGACGATGGCCGATGCCTGAGGATCGAAGATGTAGGAGGCATCGTCGCGGCCGCCCAGGATGAAGCCCGTAAAGCCGGCGTCGAGCGCGATCGAGACGTCGGCATTGACCGGCGCCGACGCACGTCCGCGAAAGCCTATGCCGAGTCCGTCGCTCGTGCTGAGCATCGAATTAACGCCAATGCCGATACGCGGGTTGACGCCCTGAGCGTTGACAGGATTGTCAACAGCGAGCAAGAGGAGAAGAGCGGCAGCGAAGAGAAAGACGTTTCGCATATCGGACAAAGGAGCGGGTTGCGCGCAGGAAATTTCGTTTGAAGGAGGCGGGTCAAGTGTTAAGTTGACGCACCCTCCGGGGCAGATTCAGGACCGCATTAGGCGGTCTGAACGACGCAGGAAAGGAGGTTTTGCTCCTGTCCACCGTCGGTTTCAATGCTTGTTGATCGAACTTGAACGGCTGCTGGAAGACGCGGTGGGTCACGCCTGATCCCTCGAAAAGCAGTACAGCCGGGCAAGCAACCACACAGGTTGCGAAGTTACCATTCCTGACTCATGAAAATTACGGTCTGTATACGACAGGTGCCCGACGTCGCCGCACCGATGCGCGTGCGCGATGGCAAGCTGGAGTTCGACGCCGGCCGCCTCGTTCTAAACGCGTACGATGCATCGGCAGTAGAAGCCGCCCTCGTGCTCAGAGAAGCGCACGGCGGAGAGGTACGTGTCGTCCTACTGGGGCCTGAGCGCGCTCAGGAGACGATCCGCAAAGCGTTGGCCATGGGCGCCGACTCGGCGACGCACTTAATAGTCGCCGACGATGCGGAACTCGATTCTCATGCCACAGCGGTCCTCTTGGCCGGCTTCCTGCAGTCGCACGAATTCGATGTGCTGACATTCGGAAAGCAATCGCAAGACACCGATGCAGGCCTTACCGGCAGCATGGTGGCGGCGCGGCTCGACCTGCCGTACGCGACGAACGCCGTGGGATTGTCCTTCGATGGCGACCGCTTGATCGTGGAACGTCAAGGGGATGCCGGCAAGGAAGTTCTTGCGATCGCACCGAAGTGCGTCGTCACGTGTTCGAACGATATGAACGACCCGCGCATCCCGAGTTTGAAAGGCATCATGGCGGCCAAGCGTAAGCCGATTGATGTGGTGGATGTGGATGCGGCGGCACACAAAGCCGCCGTCAAGCTCGAGCATATTCGCTATCTGGCACCTCCCGATCGGCAGCCCGGCCGTAAGCTCGAAGGCGATCCGGAAGAGCAGGTCCGCGAGCTCGTCGACTTGCTCCGGGATGAAGCACGTGTACTGTAAAGACAGAGGCCGCAGACGTCGGAATCAGGAGATACCCTCACACAGGTTGCCAATTCTATGGGTTCGATTTTAGCCTTCATCGCGGTGCAAGACGGTGCGATCAAACGCGCGTCTTACGAAGTGCTTACGCTTGCGAGGCAACTGGGCGAAGCCTCAGGCAAAGAACTCGCGGCCGTCGTTCTCGCGGCGCCGGAGTTCCAGGATCACGACGCGATCGGTGAGTACGGCGTCGCGCGCGTGTATGCGGTTGAGGATGACGCCTTCGCACGCCACCGGAACGAACCCGCAATCGAAGGACTCCGGCACGCAATCGATCACATCAAACCAGATCTGGTGCTTTTGCCATCCACCGAGAGCGTGAAAGACATCCTCGGCGCGCTGTCGGTGCGCACGGATTATGCTGCCGTGCCGGATGCATCGTCGGTTGAGCTCGATGATCAAGGCGTCATCGCCCGGCGTCCGGTCATGTCGGCGCGGTTTCTCGAGGAGACGCGCGCGACGCTTCCTGCGCTTGTCAGCGTGCGCCCCGGCGCCGTGAGTGCAGATCCTGTTGCTCGGGTTGACGTCGAGGTGACTCGGCTCTCTTGGTCGTACGATTCGGTCTCGGCGCGGAGCGAATTGCAGGACGTGGCAGAAACGCTCGCGGGCGTGATTGACCTCACCGACGCACGTGTGGTGGTAGCGGCGGGACGAGGCGTGCGGGATGAGGAGGGGAGGCAACTCGTGGAGCAACTCGCGGAAGTTTTCGGTGGCGCAATCGGTTCCTCGCGGGCGGCCGTAGACTCCGGCCTCTTCGAGGCTACGACACAGATTGGCCAGACGGGGAAGGTCGTCTCGCCCGAGCTGTACTTCGCCATCGGCATCTCAGGCGCCATCCAGCACGCCGCGGGGATGCAGAACAGCCGCGTCATCGTCGCCATCAACAAAGACGCGGATGCCCCGATCTTCCAGTACGCGACATACGGCATCGTAGGCGATCTTCACGACGTCCTTCCCAAGCTCATCGAACAGTTGAAGCAAGCCACGAACTAAGCGCCTCATCCCTCCATCCACATGGACGAAAAGTTCGACTGTATCATCGTTGGTGGTGGCATCGCCGGGTTGAGCGCGGCCATGACCCTAGCTCGAGCCGGAAAGCGCTTTTTACTCGTCGAGCGAGGCGAGTTCTGCGGCTCGAAGAACGTCTCGGGTGGCGTTTTGTGGGGGAAGGATCTCGCCCGCCTCGTGCCGAATTATTGGGACGAAGAAAGCGGCATCGAACGCTATGTCCGCCATCGCCGGCTCACGTTTCTCGACGAGCAGTCGTCTTTCTCTCTCGACTTCAAATCGAGCCACTACGACGAGCGGCCGCCCACGGGCGTCATCGTCCTCCGCGCGCGATTCGACAACTGGCTGGCGGGGAAAGTCGAAGAAGCTATCGCCGAGAGCCCCCATCCCGATGAATCCTTTATCGCCACAAACATTCTCGTGGAGGATGTGATCAGAGACGGCGACGCCGTCGTCGGTATTCGAGCGGGAGGCGAGGAGTTCTTCGCCGACTGCGTGATCATTGCGGAGGGCGTCAACAACCTGCTCACGCGGCGCATCGGATTCGAGGAGGCGTACGTTCCTGCCGATCACGTGATGGTGGGCGTCAAAGAGGTGATCCGCTTCGACCGCCAGACGCTCGAGGACCGTTTCCAACTCGGCGCAGACTCAGGAATGTCGAATGAGTTTGTGGGATTTGCGAGTGGCGGCGTTGAGGGCGGCGGATTCCTGTATACGAATCGGGATTCCGTCTCGATCGGTCTTGTGCTCGGGATGAAGGACCTGCGCGAGAAGCGAAAGAGTCCGCAGGATCTGCTGAACGACTTCAAGATGCATCCGGCGCTTGTCGACATGCTTCGTGGAGGAGAGGAGATCGAATATTCGGCGCACGTCGTGTCTAACGGCGACATCCGGGGCATCCCCAATCAGCTTCACGGCGCCGGTGTACTGATTGCCGGAGAAGCGGCCCACCTTCTGATCAATGCCGGCAAGACGATCCAGGGGATGGACTTTGCGATGCGGTCGGGCATCCTTGCCGCGGAAACCGCCATTGATGCATCCGAGCGTCGCGATTTCTCGGCAACATCGCTGCACGCGTACCGGCAAAAGCTCGACGACTCCTTCATCATGAAGGACATGCGGGGATTCCAAGATGCCGTGCACTTGCTCCACGATCCGATGATGTACGACACGCTGCCGAAGGTAATGGGGGATTTCGGGCGTCGATTTTTCAGTGTTGCCGATGGACCATCACCCAAAAGCCGCACCATGCTTCAGGAATCGATAAAATCCCACTCCTCATACTGGGATATGCTTAAGCTCGGAGTCAAAGCCGCCAGATCATTATGAACCGACTCAACATCGCACAGCGCCTTGGGCTCGTCAGCTTTCGCAACCAGAGCCGGAGCGAGGCCACGCCGCACATTCTGGTCGACACCGACATCTGCAATACGAAGTGCCCGCACCACTGCACAACGTACGTGTGCCCGGCAAAATGCTA
>CAZRTY010000162.1:0-2104 GCA_964603055.1 uncultured Rhodothermales bacterium
GCGAGCTGACCGTGGGCGACCCGATGGATTATGATACGAGGCTCGGCCCACTGGCTCGGGCGGACCTCCGCGACGACGTTCACGATCAGGTGCACCGCGCGGTCGACGAAGGCGCCAAAATCGAGACGGGCGGCGCACACCTCGCGCGCGACGGATTTTACTATGCGCCGACGGTGCTGACGAACGTAGAGCCGGGCTCGGTTGCGTTCGTCGAGGAGATCTTTGGCCCTGTGGCGGCCGTCACCCGCGCCCGCGATGCCGAGCACGCCGTCGAACTGGCGAACGACACATCGTTCGGACTCGGCGGTGCCGTCTTCACGGCCGACCTCGACAAGGGCGAAGCCATCGCTCGCCGCCTCGAAGTCGGCAATGCATTCGTCAACGGGATGGTCAAGAGCGACCCCAGGCTTCCCTTCGGCGGCGCCAAACGCAGCGGCTACGGGCGCGAACTCGCCGAGTACGGCATCCGCGAGTTCGTCAACATCAAGACGGTGTGGGTGGGAAGTTAGAGCGAGTGGGCGGAATAAGATACAACGTCACGCAACCACCAAGTGCTGTACGATTTTTTGCGAGCTCGATCCTACCTATTGACTTAGATATCGTATATCCGTAATAACTCTGCGGTAAGAGGGTGCATATTATTAAAAATATTTTACCGTCCTAACCTTTTAATTCGTGTATGGTGCATCGATACCGCAGTCCTGGTTTAGATCATTTTACCAACAGCGGATATGCGATCGTTAAATGTGCCTCTACTTCTTGGTATTTTCCTGGCCGGATGCGTCGATTCATCTGACCGTCGCCCACCACAGATCGTCTCTTTCGACAGTCCATCTTTCGAGGATACGCTGCTGATCGGAAGACCGTTTCGGCTCACTGCAACAGCCGAAGACGACGTGGTTGTAGAGAGTATCATTTTCCGGCTTTACTATGGATCCGCGAGCTCCCCTGGACAAGAGTTATTGACCTCAAGACTCGATAACGTATTGCAAAGTCCTGTTTTCAACTTAGACACGTTACTCGTCCTACCCAGGAGTGCACAACCAACATCCGTAGTCGGGATTACATACGCCGGTATTACAGCCTCTGACGGTCGGTCTCGGTCGGCTCTGTCGGTACCCGTCATCCTCGTCATGCCTCAGGATGACCAATGATTCTCCGGCATACTCTCCTTGCGGCACTTGCGTGCGCCGTTCTCATGCCGCCGGCAATGGCTCAATACTCTCTTACGGGCATCGTTGGTGATGCAAGCAGTGGAGGGCCTCTACCGGGCGCCAATGTCCTGATTCCATCGCTCAGTCGAGGAACCGTCGCCGGAACAACCGGTGAGTTCCAGTTCCATGACCTTCCCGTGGGCAGGCATCCTATCCACGTATCTTTCGTCGGCTTTACCACAAAGGATACGGTAGTGGTTGTTCCGAGTGTCGACGTGGTGCACATTCAACTCGAGCCGGATGCGGCGGTTATCGATGAAGTGCTCATCGAAGCATGGCGGGACGCGTCTTCCCTCTTCGCCCAGACGCCCGTCTCTGCTATTAAGGTTTCGGAGCTCCCGGTCCATCGAATACCTGCATTCCTCGCGGAGCGTGACTTGCTACGAGTAGTGCAGCAACTACCGGGCGTAAAGACTGAGAGCGACTTTACCGGCGGTCTTCATGTACGTGGTGGACGCAATGACCAAAATCTGATTCTCCTTGATGGAGTTCCAGTCTACAATCCTTGGCACCTGTTTGGACTCTTCAGTGCATTCAATGCAGAGGCACTGGACGATGTTACGCTCAGCAAAGGCGTATTTCCTGCACGTTATGGTAGTCGTGTTTCGAGCGTGCTCGAAGCATCGTTGAGTGATCCTCTCGATTCTCTGACAACGGCGCATGTGAATGTTAGCATTGTCAGTGCTCAGACCGCTTTACGCTATCGATTCAATGAGCACACGGCGCTACTCATTGCCGGTAGGCGAACGTATCTCGACCCTTTCTTCTATATGTATGATTCAGGCCGTAGCACTACGGATCTGGATCCAACGACCCGATATAACTTTACGGATGTGAATCTGAAACTTGTTCGTGTCGCCGGCGGAGGAAATCGGCTCGAGGCAGGTCTT
>CAZRTY010000162.1:2204-4987 GCA_964603055.1 uncultured Rhodothermales bacterium
GAATCTGAAACTTGTTCGTGTCGCCGGCGGAGGAAATCGGCTCGAGGCAGGTCTTTTCTACAACGACGACAGATTTCGACTCAGTGAAGACAGCTACCATCAGTCGCGCCTGTCGAGTCGCTACGACGGCTTCCTGAAATGGCGCAACCTGGCACTGTCCATCCGCCATCAACTCGTCGGAGGCGACTGGAGCCTTACAAGCCGTGTCTATTCGACTAATTACGTAGCAGACTTCAGCGTGGATGACGCTTACTGGTCGCACCAGTTGGTACCCGATCATGATGCCAACGAACCCGGTAGCCGCTACAGTGAATCACTGCGACAACGGCTCGTAGACCTGGGCTTTCATACGGAACTGGATTACCCACTCGCGAAGGACATTCGAGTCTTGGCGGGGTTTGAACTCATCTCACACCGATTGTCGGACCGCGTCCAGCATGCAGAATCAGTACGCTGGTCACCGGATCATGTCGAGGACAAGAACCGGCATGATGGTCGTCAGACTGCGGCATGGGAGTATGCGGCTTTTATGACGTTGGAAGCGCGCGCCGGAATATTTTCGTTGTATCCCGCTGTTCGCCTCGAGCGCTATACACCCGGTGATTACGGTCGACTCATGCCTCGTCTAAATGTCGTCGCTCGGCCGTCGCATCGGTTTACGCTTTCCGCCGGAGGAGGACGTTTTGCCCAGTACGTTCATGTGGTGGGCAACGATAAAGCCTCACTACCGACGGATCGATGGTTCTTTTCGGACCACGACATGCCACCCATAGCTGCATGGGGTGCTACGATCGGCGGCTCATATTCCCTATCCATACAGGAATCGATCTCTGTAGAAGGCTATTACAAACGCCTCGCCGGACTCCGAGCCTACACGCCGCAGGCGCTTGATGATGCAATGGAGGGAACGATTCCGCTCCTTCCGCGGCAAACCATTGCGGGCTCAGGCGAATCGTACGGCCTCGAATTATTCTATCAGCGCACAGCAGGACGCCTCGCGGGATGGGCCGGCTACACGATTGCCTGGACGTTCAATCGATTCGACGACCTCAACTACGGCCGACCGTTCCCCGCGCGAACCGATCGTCGACACGATCTACAACTGGCAGCCAGTTATGCCGTCTCATCCGAATGGGATCTGGGTGCCACGTTCAAACTGCAGAGCGGACAACCAACAACGCTTGCCACGCAAGGATACGTACCGGTTCGAGATCCTTTCGGCATCGACCCACACGCGTCGGTATCACCATTCGTCGTCACGGAAACAAATAGCTTTCGATTGCCGCGATATCATCGACTCGACGTCTCGGCAACGCGGAAAGGATTCAAGGTCTCGGGACGACCCGCCGAATTGATCATCAGTGTGTTCAACGTCTACAATCAGTTCAATGTGTTCGACATAGCGGTTGATTCGCAAGTTCAGGAGTCACATGACGGCGGCGTACGCGTGATTCCACGAAACCGCTACCTGTCGCAGCTGCCGATTCTTCCAATGATCGGATTGAGAATCAACCTTAATCGAAAGGTGCAAGAATGATTCTTCGTGTCTTGTGCCTGGTCGCATTATGCCTGTGCATTTCAGCATGCGATACACCCGCCGACATAATCGTCGAATCCGGGCCGTTGCTGCAAATCGATGCCGTCTTTATTGCCGGCGCGCCAATGCCTGACATCGTGGTGCGGCGAACTTTCAATATTACGGGCACGGACGTCAGGAATGTGGGACCATCCGACCTATATGCAGAAGGGGCAACTGTTCGACTTAAGCAAAACGGCATAGATATTTCGACGCGGGAAACATCTCCAGGACGGTTCGAAAGCGATCAAGATGTGTTCGTCGAGATGAATGATGTCTACTCAATCACAGTAAACTGGAAAGAACTCGAGGCTTCCGCAGTTGCTCGGGTGCCATCCTTCCAAACAGACAAAGTCACAGTCAGCACATCGACAGCAAAGCACATCCATACGCTCGTGTTCTTTGATCGAGAACAACAAAAGATGGATAGCCTCGATGTGTTTCAAAGTCGTGTTGAAGTACATCTTGCGTCGCCAGCGCCCTTCCAACTCATTCGTACCATAGGTGTATCGACATTGGAGCTCCTCGAAGAGTTGTCTCTACCCGGTTTGAGAATGCCCGAGTATCGTTCTTTTGATCTTCGAAACGAGCCTGCGGGAGACCTCTCCATAGAAGGATTGGCCGAGGACCTCGTTCCAAGACGAGAAGACTGGACGGCTTCGGGAGCCGAGATAATCATCGATATGCTGGTGCCGGAGCCAATATATGCGGACTACATGCGGAATGAGTCGGACTTCTTCACTCCCGTGACCATCACAAATGTTGATGGAGGTGTCGGTCTTTTCATCGGCGCCATCCACCATCGTTTCGTGGAGACAGTCGCCCGCGAGTGGTGAGCAAGAGAAATGCTGTAACATAATAGGCTCCTACTGCAGCGTAGTATCCGTGAGGACGGGCATCGTCGCGCAGAAAGATGGCGGTCCGTTCGAGCTCTGGACGGTCAGCCGCGAGACGAGCGGGACGTTGAAAGGCGAGCGCGGTGCGGTATACGGCTTCTTTACGATGTCGGTCGATCGGGTAAGGAACGTAGAAGACCCGAAAACGAAGGCCTAGTTATTAACGGCAGCCTCGCTCCACCGACGTTCAGCCGGAACACGATAAACCCGTTCTATTTCCCGAAACCGCTTGCCTGCGGCTAAAGGTCTACCACAAACTCACGCGGCACGCGGCGACGATCATCGACGGCGACGTCGCGGCAAAACCTCAC
>CAZRTY010000163.1:0-4956 GCA_964603055.1 uncultured Rhodothermales bacterium
CTCGCAACGATGATGTCGAGCTCGTTGGCGAGGTATTGATGCCAGAGATATCGCCCACCGCCCCACCGGTTGACGACCGTCTGCGAGCCGGGGCCGCCGTAGACATACATCAGAACCGGATATTCCCGGCTCTCGTCGAAATTGATGGGCTTGATGAGTGACGCGTTGAGCGGCGTGCCGTCATCGGCGGCCACTGAGATAAACTCGGTGGGGCGCAGGTTCAAAGGAGCGAGGCGATTGCGGAGGGCCCGGTTGTCCTCGAGTGTCGTCACGAGATCGCCGCCGGCCCGCTTCAGCAGCGTCGTGGTCGGGGCATCCGCCGTCGAAAAGCTGTCAATGAAGTAATTCAAGTCGCGCGACAAATTGACCGAGTGCCAGCCCGCCTCGGCCGTCACGCGCTCGGCATCGCCGCGGCCTGAGAAGCTTGCCCGGTGCAGATGCCGCTCCATCGAACTTTCTTGCGTCGACGTGAAGTAAATGAAGTCGTTCGCGAAGTCGATGCCGTGGAATGCGGTGACATCCCAATCCCCATCGGTCAGGCGGCGCTGCAGGTTGCCGTCAGCGTCGTAGAGATAAAGATGGCGATAGCCGTCGCGGGCGCTCAGCCAGACGAACGAGCCGTCGTCGAGGTGCGTGAGCGTGCCGCCCGTGAGGTCATTGAAGCCGGTCTCGATGTCGAGCCAGGTATCCGAGGTCTCGCGCAGGACGACGTTTGCTTCCATCGTCTCCGGATTCCCATACATCAGATCGAGCACGTTCTGATCGCGATTCATGCGGAAGAGCCACACACTCGCCCCGCCTTCGCCTTCAGCCACGCCTTCCGGTGTCCATCCGAGTTGCGGGATGTACTCAAGCGAATCGCCGCCGGCCTGCCACGTACCGGTGTCGAAGAACCGCAAGTCGTGCGTTGCCATGTCGATGACGCCGACACGGATCTCACTGTTGACCTCGCCGGCTTTGGGATAGCGGAAGCGCGTAAACTCGGGATAATCGCTGCGCAGATCCGTCATCGCGAACTCGCGCGTATCGGTCTCATCGAGCTGCACGAAAGCGATGAAGCGGCCATCCGGACTCCAGTGCCATCCATCCCTCAATCCAAATTCCTCCTCGTACACCCAGTCTGTGGTCCCATTGATGACGGCACCGTCCGAGCCATCGGTGGTGAGCGCATGCTCATCGCCCGAGTCAAGGTCGACTACGTACAGATTTCGATCGCGCACGAATGCGACGCGGTCGCCGTCTGGAGCGAACTTGGCGAACATCTGGAAGCCGGCTTCGCGGTCGGACACGGGCGTGAGCACGTTCGACTGGAGGTCGTAAACGTAGTAGAAGCCCTGCGTGGGATAACGCCAGACGCGCTCTGAGTCTGTATAGATGAGGACGCGATCGCCGCCGCTGCTGTACGCGTAATCGTGGATGCGGATTAGCCTGCCCACATCATCTGCGTAGAGCTGATTACCGTCGATAAGACGCGTGCGCTCCTCGGTTTCGAGATTATAACTGACGAGGTGCGTCGCGCCCGTCTGGCCGTCCGTATCTACGTATAACACGACGGGCCCTTCGTCTGCCCAGCGGCCGCCTCTGAAGAACGCCCCGCTGTACGTTCCCCGCAGGTGGATGTCCTCCAGCGTAAGTCTGTCGGGCGCCTGAACCTGGGCGGCGGCACGATCTGGCGCCGGAATGGCAAAGAAGACCAGCAGAAATAGAATTCCGGGTACGTATCGTCTGGCCTGCATCTGCAATTTGGATATGGGCATCTGCAATTTGGGTATGGGGATGGAAGCTTCGCTTGCTTGTCGAAACAACGACATTCCGACGATCTTTTGTTCGCCCGAATCGTCGAACGGCTGGAAATTACGCCGCGGACGGGTATTGGGCGCCGCCGGATAAATCATCTCGCGACGGTCACCGTCACCGCGCCGTAATAGGCTGTTGATCTTCCGATAGTCTGTCAGCCACGTGCCTGAAAAATAAGCATCGTAATCACTTGCCTTCTCAGAACGTCATTCCGAGCCAAATAGACCCCGATGAACGCGGGCGTGCCTGGGCCGAGGTGGATCTTGCGGCCATTCGACATAACGCGCGCATCCTTCAAAAATTGTCCGGACCGGCTCAGGTCATGGCCGTCGTCAAGGCAAACGCGTACGGTCACGGAGACGTACCGGTGGCTGGAGCGCTGGCTGAAGCGGGCGTGGCTCGCTTCGCGGTGGCGACGATTCCAGAAGCACGCCGGTTGCGCGAAGGAGGTATCGAGGCGCCGATCGTCGTTCTCGGTGCGCCTGTGCCCGGCCGCATCGACATGTACGAAAAGTTCAACGCGGACATCGTGGTGTCGTCAGCCGACGTCGCCGACGCACTGGCGAACCGGCCGTCTAAGGGCGGCGTGCTTCGCGCCCACATCAAGGTGGATACGGGGATGGCTAGGCTCGGCATCCGCCCTGATGAACTTGAAAGCGTACTGAGCCGGCTTGAGCGCATCTCATCTCTGCGCGTCGAAAGCATCTGGACGCACCTCGCGACGTCGGATGACCCTGACCCGGAAAATATCGCTGAACAACTGGAGCGGTTCAACGAGGCGGTTCATCCGTTCAGGGATGACGTCGCATGGACGCACGTTGCGAACAGCGGCGCTCTGCTGAATCACCGCGACAAGCTGACGCTCGATGATCATACACTCGTCCGACCCGGGATCGCGCTCTACGGATTATCGCCGTCTCAGGACGTCGATCAGGCGTCGGCAAACGGGCTCATCCCGGCGATGCGTTTCCGATCAACGGTTACGCACGTTAAGGACGTCGAGCCGGGGACGTCGATATCCTACGGGAGGCGCTGGCAAACCGAAGGCCGCAGCCGCATTGCGACTGTCGCCGCCGGTTATGCTGACGGCGTACCTCGTTCCCTGACAAACATCGGCCGGGTGCGGATCGGCGATTCAGCCTATCCCATCGCCGGGACGGTGTGCATGGACATGCTGATGGTCGATGTTGGCGACGTCAACGCGGCGCCGGACCTCGCTACCGGCGATGTCGTCGAATTGTTCGGCCGAGACGAGCCGTCCTGCTTCGACGTCGCGCGCGCTGCCGGCACCATCCCTTACGAGATCGTCTGCCGGATCAGCGAGCGCGTCCGCCGATTCTACGGCGACTCGGATGCGAACTCCGGCGCCGGGTGATCAACCCAGGGGTGCTGAGCACAGCGCGCTGGTTCTCGGAGCCTACAAGACGCGGATTCGCTCGGCCTCGAGTTCAACGCCGTGCCGCTCGCGGTCGACTTCCCCAAATACCTCCACGAGCATCCCGGCTTTGAAATCGCGTGGCTCGAGCAAGTCATCATCGATCTCGACCGTGATCCGTCCTGTCTCGTCCTCAAGCACGTAATCCTCATCCCCGAGGTACTCGACGAGACGACCGTGAACGGTCACATAAGCATCGTCCGGCGTGTTGGTCAAGACTTCCTGCACCGGTGTGATGGTTACCGGCGACTGCGCCTGTTGGGCGGTGGCAACGTGGGTGACGCCACATAACAGGGCAATCAAGGCAAAAGTGCGAAATGTGTTCATAGCGCGGACGTTCGGATTATGGATAGGCTGATTGGATTGTGGCCGATCATCCAACTTTAATCGTGCTTTCCGTTCCGCGCAGATTAGTCCGGATTATGTCACGATCGACGGAGTAGCAGGCTCATGACGATCGCCAGTCCCACTGTTATCGCGCATCCAATAAAATTGAACCAGAGATACCCGATGGTGGATGTGAAGTATAGCGCGATGACGATTGACTGTGCGATGAGCGCCGCGACAAAGACCGCTGTACCACCCACGCGCTTCAGGAAAAAGGCGACCAGGAAAATCCCGAGCACGACGCCGTAAAAAACGGAACCGAGGATGTTGATGGCCTCGATGAGGTTCTCGACCAGGTTGGCAAAGAGCGCGAACCCGATCGCGATCATTCCCCACATCATCGTGAATCCGCGCGAGATTGCGACCCGCTTTTCGTCCGGGACTTCTTGCGGACGGACGTGGCCGTAGATATCAACGAGCGTCGTTGATCCAAGCGCATTGAGCTCGGCCGCCGTCGAGGAGAGCGCCGCCGCGAAGATGACCGCAAGCAGGAGTCCGACGAGCCCCACGGGCAGGTAATTCAGCACAAACGTGATGAAGACATAGTCGGAATCCACCACCGGTACGCGGGGATCGGCGCTAATCAGCACGTCGCGTGTTTGATCGCGGAGCGACTCGTTCAGCGCGTGCATTTCAAGCATGCGCTCGCGCGCTGCCGTCTCGACCGCACCGCCGCCCTCCCTCCGCGCCTCGACCCAGTCGAGAATCGCAGCCGACTTTTCTTGATGCAACGCCGACTGCTCGGACTGAAGCCGGCTGAGCTCGGCCCCGACCTCACCCGTCGAGTGCGCCTCCATCACGGTCTGGTTGAAGTAGAGCGGAGGCTGCTCAAACTGGTAGAAAACGAAGACAAGCGCGCCGAGCACAAGGATGAAAAACTGCATCGGGATCTTCATCACGGCGTTGAACATGAGCCCGAGGCGGCTCTCGCGCACCGATGTGCCGGTGAGATAGCGCTGCACCTGCGACTGATCGGTGCCGAAGTACGAGAGCGACAGAAAGAGTCCGCCGAAGATGCCCGACCAGACGGTATATCGCTTATCGAAGTCGAGCGAGAAATCGACGGCTTGCAGCTTCCCAAAGCCGCCCGCCACGTGCAGCATGTCGCCCATTCCAAGACCATCCGGCATGCGGGCGATCAGCACGAAAAACGCCGCCACCATCCCTCCCATGATCACGCCCATCTGCCACTTCTGCGTGATGTTGACGGCCCTCGCGCCACCCGTGACGGTATAGGCGATCACGATGAGGCCGCTCAGAATGATCGTCAAGTCGAGCGGCCAGACGAGGACCGTTGAGATCACAATCGCCGGCGCGTAGATCGTGATGCCTGCCGC
>CAZRTY010000164.1:0-4894 GCA_964603055.1 uncultured Rhodothermales bacterium
GCCCAGATGGTCGTTGCCCGCCACGCCCACGTCGAGTGGCAGGAGCAGGACGCCCACGTCGAGACGGTCCGTGGGTCAGGGATTTGGGAGTACGGGGAAGGGGTGAGGGCGCAAACGTGGATCAGTCACTACTCGACTTGACAGATCAGTCGTTCATCTATTCCTATGACAAGCATCGGCTACGGCCTCTGACACTCTGTGCGCATAGATTAACTTGCCGGGTGCTCACTTCAGGTTCGTCCTCACACACCATGAAACCGCTGAGCAGTAACAAAAATCACCTGACCTTACTTTACAAATAGTCCTGTTGGTGCTATGTGTCGTGTTTTGGCCGCTTTATTGTTCTTGTCAGGGATCGTTGCTACAGGATGCAATACCGCACCAGTAGCTCCCCCAGATCCTGATCCCGTTAGTACGTTCGATTCGAGTGCGGTCGTCCCGCAATTAGTAACGACTCCTTTTTACCGCTCCCTCGACATTCGCGGTGACATAGCCATCATCGGAGCGACGATTTTCGAGTGGCAAAACGGGAATTGGCAGGCACGACAACGTCTTCCTACTTTGAATGATTATGGCGAGCTGTATTGGGACGGGGCAGTGACTGACGGGTCAAGCGTGCTGTATGAAACCGAATACTTAGACGGTGCGGTAAGATTTCGACTCAATATATGGCACATAGGAGACGCAAAACCAGTGGTCCTCGAATCTGGATCTACCCTCGGATATGGATCTCCAGTCGGTATCGAGTCAGGTATCGCTGCCTCCCGTACCACTGTGTGGTTGAAAGATGAGGCGATTGGTGAATGGTTCGAAGCCGATCGTGTGGGCGACGGAAAGTGGATATTTGCGCTTCTAGATGCGTCCCGCGTTCTGGTGGCATCAGTCGATGAACGTTGGCGAGTAGGCAATTCTTTCTCAGTATATCGAATGCATAACGGATCGCTTGTGGAGACCGATGATCGAATCGAAAGCAGCCTGTCAACGCCGGTTTCCGCCGATTACCACGACGGGCGTCTTGTCCTGGCCGGCCCACAAGGCGCTGAGATATATGAAGAGGGCCATGGAGGATTTGTGCGAGTGGCCGAATGGGGGGCCGAGCCCGATGAGGAGGGGACGGCGTACGGTAGCGCAGTCTCGGTATACGGCGATTTTGTTGCCGTGGGTGCGAGTGGCTATGAAAAAAACATGCAGCGTTTAGGCTCAATCATCTACCTGTATGAAAAGGTGGGTGATGAATGGCGGGTGGTGGCGCGGTATCGCACACCCGGCCATAGTGTGGCACTTGGATCCCGTCGATTCCTTTTCGGGGGTCCAGGCGCTGGTTCGCGCGGTCCCGATACTGATCCTGTGTATGGCGTGTCGTGGTGATTGACCTCTGACCGACGGAGCATGGTGGCGTGAGCGTAGAATAGCTCGATCGAACAAGGACGGCGAGCACAACCCTCCACTTTGTCAACGTTGCACGATAGACCGTGTCTCGTCAATTCCGCTTCCATCGACTCTCATGAAGTACACGCCGGTGGGGAGACGGTCCTCACATGTGACCTCGCCCCGGAGAATTCACGCAGTGATTATTTAGGTGGTGCGCGCAACCAGCAGCATCACGATGAATAGGACACGGCAAAAGGATCGTCACAAAGTTTCGATGCGCTGATGTCTCAGGGAGCCAACGTTTCCATGCAGTTGAGCAGATTTACGTCATAGAGCAGACCTTTATCCGGTGGAAGAAGGTCAATGATTCAATAGATTAGACGCAGCTTCGCGAGATGATAAAGCTCCAGAAGGAGACACGAGAGAGGGTCGTTCGAGATCAGTGAGCACCGGGCTCGCTGTCAAGCACGGCGTTGCGGTGCTGAATAGTACGGCACGATCGATGCGGATTATCGCGGGGATGTCAAAGTGATCGTCGTCAACCTTGGTACAGAGCCGTTCGTCATCGAGCGCGGCGAGCGGATCGCCCAGATGGTCGTTGCCCGCCACGCCCACGTCGAGTGGCAGGAGCAGGACGCCCTCGCCGAAACCGTCCGCGGTTCAGGGGGATTTGGGAGTACGGGGAAGTAGGGGCCGGGGAGGATTGCTCTCATCCCTCCACTGTTGGCCGAAGGGCTCGTTAGCGGGTCTTAATCTCCCAAAAGCACCGAGCAATCGCGTCCTTCGACCGACACGACCTTCCGCACCTGCCGTTCAAGCCCTGACCAGTAGTTTTGGACAGTTGCCTCGATAACGATACCGTCGTTTTCAGGCGGCACTGCGAGCACGATTTCGGGCGTCCGGATTGGGGTCGGGCCGTGTACAATCACGGCGTCGCTATCCGAACAATCGAGAAAGCTGTACTCGAACCGCTCAGCAATGTAGGTCGTGTTAAGTGGCGTGAGATCGAGTCGCCAGCCGCCGGTACGGCCGTATGGAAGTACTCTCGGACCTTGAATCGCGACGTCAAAGCGCGATTGAGACGTCACGTCATTAAACTCCACCCCGAGCGTATTGACGCGAGGATGGATCGATCGAAGTGCCTGAACCTGCTCAAGGACCTCATCGATAGAAATATAGTGCCGCGTGTGATAGTACCAGTCCACTTCTAACGTAAGGTCTGCGCTCAGGTGCTGTTCCTGACCGTCACTGTAGAGCCCGAATAGGGCTATTACGGGTCGGGGCGGACTGAAATTCGATATCTGAATCGGCGTGACGCTGTAAACGCCCCGGCGGCTTTTAACAGCGCCGGCAGCATAACGGCCGTCAGCTGAACGAAGCGAGTATTCAACAAACTCGCGCGGCAGAATGCTGATGCTCATAATCCAATCCCGATCGAACAGCACCTCCCGGCAGTCGGCAAGGCGCGTCCACTGGCCATCGCCCGTGCCTTCGACACACTGAAGATCGCCTGATCGGACGCCATACCGCCCATCGATTACGGCTTCGAAGCTTCGAAAGTCGTCTCCGTCGCGGCGCATGCGCTTGCCGAGGTAGTTCGTGACACCGAAGTCAACGCGGTTGTTGCCGGTGTATGACCGACTAAACGATTCGATGTCGGTCTCCGATAGGTAGGCGAGCCAGTACGAGCCCTGATCGATCATCAACACGTCAATGCCGCTCGTCCAGAATGCCTGGATGTAATTGCCCTGCTCTGGCAACGAGTTCATGCGGATGCGCGCTGCATACGTTCCACCCCCGGTGACGAAGCCGCTGCTTATTGCAGGAAGCCTGCGGTGTTCGCTGCCACCGGTGACGCCTCCTGCTGGGACGATGAGCGAGATGCGCCCGTCATCAATCGTCTCAACACCACATAAAGAGCAACTGAAATTCAAATCGTCCCAGTTGAAGCGGCGCCAGGCTCGGGCACGCTGCAAACCGTCGGGGGTCATCCATTCGTTGCTACCGAAGACGGAGCCATCGAAATTTTGACGACCCGCCCGGTATCGTGACAGATTGAAATCAGCAGAGTCGTACTCAAAATCGTCAAAGATGGCGGGTAAAACATCAGGAGTTTGCCCGGCTACCAAAGAGGGATAAACAAGCAACGTCAGCAGCGCTATCGAAGCCTTGACCGTCATTTCTAGAGGATCATTAATCATCAACTTTCCGCTAGTCCGTCGATGAGTTCAATCCACTTCCTCCGCACCACGTCAGGGTGAAACTGTCCCTCGAAGCGCCCGCGAGCATCAACCGACATTCTCAACCACCTCTCTGGCTGCATCAAATTTCTGATGGCTGCAGCGATCGCTTCGGGCGACCGAGGACTGACGAGGAAACCCTCCTTCCCATGCTCAATCATCAACGGGATACCTCGATGCCGGGTCGAGATAGCAGGAGTTCCAGCACTTAGTGCTTCGATGATAGACAACGGTTGAGCCTCGTTCTTATAGTAAGTGGGTAAGACAAACGCATCGGCGCTGAGGTGAAGACGGCGAATCTCGTCTCGATCGGCAATACCCGGTATCATCTGAATACTTTGCGCAAGATCACGTTCTGCAACCGTCCGGTGGAAGGCATCCTCAGCGTGACGCGACGGCCATCGTCCCACGAATATGGTTTCCACAGATGCCCCGGATTCGAGCAGAATGGCCGTAGCCTCAAGTAGTTCGGCGTATCCCTTGCTCGCGATCATGTTGCTGATGTAAACCAGTCGAAAAGGAGATGCGGGTGAGTGTGCCTGTTTACCTTCTACCTCGGCCTTACTGCTCGTGACCGATGCCTCGATCACATTTGGTATCGCAACTCGTTTCTGATCAGGAATCCAATCGGCGCACGCAGCGGAAAGCTTGGCGTCGAGAAACACGAATACGTCGACATGCCGCACAAGACGCCTTGCTGTCATACGCGTCGCCGGGCTTTCAAAGAGCTTTTCGAAGTTACCACGGTGCACGATCGCAACGAGCTTTTGATCGGGGCGTTTGTGGCGGACTACCGTGAGCAAGTCCCGGAAATGTCCGAGAAAGTCCGGGGATACGGCTGGCCATAGAATTACGGCACCCGGCCTCCGCTTCATAGCCTCGCGATTTCGTCTCGAAAGGCTGAGATAATGTCGCCAGCGCCCGGGTACGAGCCACGAATTAGCCTGTAGCCGGCCCCGCTCCTCAAAGTTCGTGTTCAGCCGCTCGACCGGATACGCGTCTCCCAGTAAATCCGCGAGGCGCAGTGTAGCTATTGATTGTCCGTCAACAGGCGGAGGAAAACGGCCGAGAATGATGACTAAGGGCTGTTCTGGTGCCGTCATAAACCTCCGTCGTGATTCGTCATCCTTATAACCTGCTCGAACCGGTCCACGATGGTCGATATGTCGAAGGTTTCTTCGGCATAAGCCCTGGCCCTCTGCCCCGTCTCCAATCGGCGCTGTTCGTTGGTCAGCAGCTTCTTTGCTTCGCGAACAAAAGCGCTGGAGTCACTGGGCTCAACG
>CAZRTY010000165.1:0-4849 GCA_964603055.1 uncultured Rhodothermales bacterium
CTTCCTGCACTCGCTTGATGAATCCGTACGCCGCCTGATCGTTGTAGACGAACATGGCCTCGGGCTTTCGAGGCGCTTCGAGAAACTGCCCGCCCGCTGCATAACCTTTTTCAAACCGGCTGATGTCCCACCGGTCTTCCAGCGCCAGGTCCAGAACGAACGTATCGGCAACACTGGTACCGCTTTCTTCAAGGCCCCGAAGGAAGCCCCTCCGACGCAGAAGCCCGAGCGCGTTCGAGCTCTCGGCGCAGAGGTAGCCGAACGTTCGGTACCCACAATCGTGCAGGTGCCGTCCGGCAATTGCGCCCCCTTCCTCATGATCCACACCGACACTCCGTATCGCGGCATCGGCCACATATGACACCATCACATAGGGAAAGCCCTCCTCATGCATCCGCTGCACGGCCTCAGGCGGACGCTCCTGGTTGTGCATCGAGGCCACGATCACCCCTTCGACCCCTGCCTGCCGGAAATGAGCAATCTGCTGCTCCTCCTTCCCCATCTGACCAGACGTGCTCGAAAGCAGCAGTGAAAAGCCGTGCTCATAGGCATATCGCTCGATGCCGCCGGCCACCGTCACAAAAAACGGACTCGTCATATCGCGCAGCACGAGACCGATACTTCGCAAAGTGGGCATACCATCGTCGCGGGCCCGGATGGACACAAACGTTCCCTGTCCTTTGCGCGTATGAATGAGGCCCTCACGCGCGAGCTCGGCAAGGGCACGCCGCACGGTGATGCGACTGACATCAAATTCTGCGCATAAGTCGCGCTGGGAGTCGATTCGAGCGCCTGGTGTGAGCTCTCCGCGCTCCATTCTATTGCGAAGCTCGTTCGCAACGGTCTCCCATAACGAGGATGATGTGTCGACTTCTGTCATTGAATCACACAGGTGGGCATACCAGCTTGATCCCAATATCATACCCACTCGCCAACAATGCAACCCTCTCATAGTATCGTATTGGAGTTGCACGCTTCATTCGCCGCTTTTACCTTAGTAGAACGTTTTAGCTAAACCCCTCGCTCGTGTGATGAAGTGCCTCCGTATTCCCATGCTGGGATGCCTTTTTGCCGGTCTGCTCGCCCTGGCTGCCGGTACTTCGCCGGCGTTTGCCCAGTCGTTGATGGTTGTGACGCCGGATCCAGAACTGAACAATGCCATCGCCGCTGGAAGCGCACCGATGCCGTTTCGAACAGATGCCGAATCAGGTGAGGTGATTATCGAGCCGCGCTACCTGTCGGAGCACGCGTGGCTTCTGGTGAGGAATGCTCATCTCGGCACTCGCCTAATTTCCTTCTTCGTTAACGACGGGTGGCTCTATACCGACGGACGTTTTCAGAACAACACGCGACGGCGGCGCTTCTCGAACGATGTGTCAGACCGCGTAAGAGCCAACGCCGAGGTACTGGCCTACCATCGCGAACAGGTCGTCGAGAATGAGATCGTCCTCTTTGTCGTGAGCCCGACAACGCAAACGGTGCGGCTGCACATCGACCCGGAGCTGCTCGGGCAGAAGCGCGAGATCAAGCTAGACATGGAAGCCGGCGAAGGCCGCTTCGTGCATGTGGTCATGCCGCCGGAGGAGTATACCGTCGTAACATGGACGCCGGAAGATGTTACGCGGCGATCGATACCGCTAGACGAGGGTTGGCGGTTCCATCAAGGCGACCTCGACCACGCGTGGGATGAATCGCTCGACGATTCGGACTGGGCCGCCGTCGACATCCCCCATTCCTGGAATGCCCGTGATGTCTACGACCAGCGCAACATCCACGACGGCCTCGACATCCTCGAGTGGTATTACCGCGGTCCGGCATGGTACCGTACGCAGTTTTCAGTACCAGACGACCTCGCCGGCGCCGCCTTCCAGCTACACTTTCTCGGCGCCAACCAGGTGGCCGACGTGTACCTCAACGGCACCCACCTCGGCAAGCACGTGGGCGGGTACACACCCTTTCGCTTCGACGTTGCCGAACACCTTCGCATCGGCGTGCCGAACCTGCTGACCGTCCGCGTAACCAATGAGTTCGACTACGACGTGCCGCCGCATTCGGCCGACTACAACTTCTACGGGGGGCTCTACCGCGAGGTCGAGCTCATCGCATCCGACCCGGTCCACATCCGCGATACATGGCTTACCACGCCGGAGGTCTCGCACCGATCGGCCACGTTGAACGCGCGGACCACGGTACGGAACGACAGCAAGCACCAGCGCCGAATCCGCCTGGTGACCAGTATCATCAACCCGTACAACGAGATCGTACAGTCACGTGTCGAGGAGCGCACGATCGCGCCCGGCGCCGAAGCCGTCGTCAACTCGCTCGGCCGGCCGGTCGACTACCCCATGCTCTGGGCACCGGAGCATCCGTGGCTCTACCGCGTGTCCTCCACGCTATTCGACGAAGACGGCACCGCGCTCGATCAGACCTTCGAACCGCTCGGTTTCCGCTGGTTCGATTTCGACCCGGAGGACGGCTTCTTCCTCAACGATGAGCACGTAAAGTTGAAGGGCGTCAACTTTCATCAAGATTACCTCAACCAGGGTTTCGGTGTCGACCTCGATCAAAAACGAGAGGATCTTGAGCACATCAAACGGATGGGCACCAACTTCCTGCGCGTGGCTCACTATCCCCATCACCCGTATGTCCTTCATCTGGCCGATTCGCTGGGGATGATCGTCTGGCAGGAGATCCCGTTCATCAACACCATCGGCCGCCAGGCATTCCTCGACAACACGCTAACCATGCTCCGCGAGATGATCGAACGCGACAAGAACCACCCGTCGATCGTGATGTGGGGTCTGGGAAATGAGTTCGCAATGCCATGGCTGGCCGAGGAGGACGTCGAATGGGCGCTGCGCATCATCACCGATCTGCATGCGCTGTCGAAAGAACTCGACCCCGACCGCCTGACCGTGCAAGGGCACAATCACCTGGCCGACAAACGCATCTTCGAAGCCACCGACATCCAGGCACGCAACCGGTATTACGGCTGGTATGAGGATACATATAAGGATTTTGCAGCCTCGCTCGACGAAGACCGGCGTAACAATCCGCACTGGCGTCTTATTGTGAGCGAGTACGGAGCGGAAGCCAAATACGGATATCACGTCAACACGCCGCGCATCTTCGATCATAGCGAGACCTACCAGGTCGACTATCACCGCGCACACTGGGAGGCCATCCGCGACCGCGATTTCGTGGCGGGCTCCACGCTCTGGAATATGTTCGACTTCGGTTCTACGGTCAAAATCGGCAACATTCCGCGCATCAATCAGAAGGGGATGATGACGAAGGATCGGCGCGAGAAAGACGCATTCTACTACTATCAGAGCCAGTGGGCCGACGAGCCGATGGTTTATGTCGTCTCCGAGACGTGGGTGCATCGCCACGGTCCACTCGGTGAACCGCAGGCCGTTCAGGTCTTTTCAAACGCCGACGAGGTCGAACTCTTCCACAACGGTACATCGCTCGGCACGCAGACCGGAACGGGGGAGCCCCTGACGTGGGATGTCCCTTACGATAAGGGCCGCAACATTTTGCGTGCGGTGGGGCATACACAGGGCGAAGTCGTGCGCCACGAGATCGTCCAGTTCTTCCACGACGGCACCGTGGGCGAAACCGAGGAGCTGACTGAGCCGTGGCGAACCGGCGATGAGCTACCGGACGAGCCGTAACAACCTCACGGCAGTAGGTTATCGCCGCTCGGGGCCTGCAGACGACGCCCTCACCTCGAGGCTGGCTTCAAAGACCTGCATCGAACTTGCGTAATCGCTGCCCTCGTTGATCTGTTCGAGGATGAGTTCGCCGGCGCTCCGCCCGAGCTCGGCCTTCGGCACGGCTATCGTCGTCAGCGGTGGATCCACGAAACCGGCTGCTGGGATGTCGTCGTAGCCCACCACACCGAGGTCTTCCGGCACGCGGATGCCCCGCTCGCGTGCGGCCCGCAACGCACCGAGTGCCATTAGATCATTCGATGCAAACACGGCATCCGGCGGACCGGGTAGATCCAGCAGGCGATTCATGGCGTCGCGACCGCCGTCGAAGCGGAAGTCGCCCCGTGCGAAGTACGAATCGGGCGCCGATAGTCCGGCATACGCAAGCGCGCGCTCGTAACCGCGCCTGCGCTGCGTGCGGCTCGCCGCTCCGCGATCGGCCCCTTCGATCAGCGCGACCCGCTGGTAACCGCGCTCCAGAAGATGTTGCGTGGCCACGAATCCGCCCTCCTCGGAGTCGACCATCAGACGCGTCACGCCCGCGGCGGCGTAATTCCGCTCGATGGAGACGATCGGCACGTGGCTGTCAGTCTCGGTGTATTGCGCTACCACCTCTTCCGGCACCGATGAGCCGATGATGATGATGCCGTCGACACGCCGCTCCAGGAGTGCACCGAAGTTCTTCCGGCCGTTGGTCGTCTCGTGGTCAGAGTTGCACAGGAAGACGTTGTGATCATGCTTCCGAAGCGTGTGCTCCAGAGCGCGGACGATTTCGGTGAAAAAGGGATTCGTGAGGTCGGTTACTATGACACCCACCGCGTTCGTCCGCCGCGTCTTCAGGCCACGAGCCAGTGTGTTCGGAACGTAGCGCACGGCCTCGATCGACGCGAGTACCCGATTGCGTGTGGCCTCGGGTACCCAGTCGGCCCCGTTCAGAACCGCCGAAACCGTTGAAATGGAGAGGCCGCTGTCGTCAGCAACATCCTTGATCGTAGCCATGAACGATATCCTGAAACGTATCAGCCGGAAGAGAAACGGCGCCTGATAACGTTGAATCAAGGGATACGTTCGCTCACGGCAGCCCAGACGATATTTCGGAAACCCCAGACGGCGGAATCAGACCTGCCAGGTTT
>CAZRTY010000166.1:0-4822 GCA_964603055.1 uncultured Rhodothermales bacterium
TGAAGCGTGAAGGATGACGGCCTCAATTCGTCTTCCGCTGAGAGAGCCGGACCCACAAAACCGAGATCTTCCGCAATCTGACGAATCTCCTCTTCGCTTCGGCTCATGCTGGAGATACGCAGGTCGTCAGCGAGGCCGGAATAGTGCGCCGTTCCATAATCATCGTATCCAAGCCATGCACCGAAGCTCGAGCCCTGGTTCAGCTGGAATATCCCGGCGGCAACGCGGCTGTCAAGGAAGTCGCCATCACGGTAGACCCGCAGGCTGTCGCCGTCCCATGCCAGCGCGTAATAGTGCCATAGCGTGTCGAGCGTAGCCGCGGTGTTGGTAATCCCCCCGTTCCAGGGACAATTCCCACCGACGCCAGTCGACTTGATCGCGTAGCTGATCGAACCTGCGCCGGCTCCAAGCCACCAGCCGTTTCCACACGAGTGGTTGATGAGCGCCGGCACCTGGCTGCCGTCCTCGCTGCGTGCCACGTATTCGATTGTCCATTCCGTAAGGCCTTGCATGGCTTCACGTGCGGCGTCAATGTTGATCCGGTCGTCCTCGCCGTCGAAACGCCGCGCGTTGCAAAAGCGCCCATCGACGACCTCCGTGCCCTGATCGACCGCATCGTTTTCATTCCCGGATGCATCGAACGAGACGCCCGGCGACGGCTCGTCGAATTTGTAAAGGGCGACGGTATGCTCATCGGCCAGGAATCCGTCCTCGCAGACCGTTCCAGCTACGGTCACCACGACCGTTGAATCCGTATATCCCACCCCAAATGTGTATCCGCGTGGACCTTCCACGGCGTCGAACTGCCCGATGATCTCCTGAGCCTTGACGACGGTAAAGAAGTCGCCTGCCACCGGAGCAAAGCCATCCATCACATCCAGCCGAAGCGTACCGCTGAGCCGCGCGCGACCTTCGACGGCGAGCACGTCATGATCCGCACCGGGCTCGTACCCGCCGATTTCGATTTCCAACACGGATTCCTCTGCCGGATAATCCGTCTCGATGGTGAGCATCCCCGGCGATGCGCCCGGCCGCCACGTGGCCCGGTTCACCACATCACGCCAGTCTGCCCCGTCATTGATGACAACGGCGCCGTTGCCCTCGATGGATGCGGTCTCGGTAAGGGTACGCACGCCGCCGGTAAACTCGAGCCGCGCGCCTTCCGAAATAATGTACCTGCCCGAGTCGGTTCCTCCGATCCAGTTGAAGCCATTCAGTTCGATCGTGCCTTCGCGGATTTCGACTGTGCCGTGGTTGTCGAATCGAGAAGCAAAGCGGGTTTCACCTTCTCCCATCCGCCTCAGGACGGCGCCTTCGGCGTTGATAAATATGCCCGCGAAGAAGTCCGAAAAGGCGCCGTTGTTCGTCGCGCTGACGTCGATGGTGCCGCGATTCTCAATGACGGCGTCCCCATTGTTCGAGAGATAATGGTTGCCGCTCGATGTCCACATTCCGGTGCCTTCGTTGATGAGCCGGTGTTCGCCCCGGATTGCCGCGTAATTCGTCTCCACATGGATAGTCAGAGTGGCATCCTCGGCAACAATGGTGGTACCGGTTCCCTCGAGGTAGCCGTTCGCCCATGTCATTTCACGAGTGACGGTGAGCGTACCGCGACCGCCACGGCGCTGCCCGTTCAAGGTGGGGATTCCTAGCCGAAGCGTGTCTACCGAGGCATCGGAGTTGATATCCAACTGGACAGCGCCGATCGCTTCGATCACCGGGACCGAGAGGGTGCCGTTCACCGACACCGTACGCGAGCTATTTACTCCGGTTTGGACAACTCCCCCTCCCGTCACCGAACCCGTTTCGGTAATCGTGCGACTGCCGTCAAAAATGATGAGAGCGCCTTCGTGGACGACGTAATGGCCGGAGTCCGTGCCTCCATTCCCGTTGAAATCGCGCATACGCAGCGTGCCGGTCAAGATTTCAATGCGTCCGTGATTGGAGAAGGGACAATTGATAACGAGTTCACCCGATCCGGTCCGGCGGATCACTCCGCCTTCCGCGTTGACGAAGGCGTCCGTGGTGGACGAGAAGCAGAAGTGCCTGGATTGCTCGGCGTCGTGGCTGAGTTCGAGTTCGCCTTCGTTGATGAACTGCCCCGGTCCGCCCCATCGTCCCGAACCAGGCCATAGGGCGGTGCCGGCGTTCACGAAGGTGCGCGTGCTGCTCGACCGGAAATCGCGGTTGGTGCCGGTCATCGACAGCGTTGCGCCCGGGGCCACCGTTACCGTGCCCGACCCCCCGAGCGCCTCGTAGTTGTTGGCACTCCATGACATGGACTCGGTAATCGTCAGGTCCGCATTACCTGTGATGACGCCCAGGTTCGAAATATGCAGACCTGCGACGGTCGCATTTCCCGTAAGCGTGACCGTGCCCGAGGATATGTGGACGGTGTCGCCGGCGCCGGGCACGCCCGCGGGCTCCCAGCGGATGGCTTCGTTCCATGGGCCGTTGGTGCCCGTCCAGGTGTAGGTTGTCTGCGCCTGGGACGACCAGAATGCCGCCCCGAGCAGCGTCATCAGTAGAATGGTGACCTTCCGTTTCATGTCATCTCTCGATTTGATCTCCATCGGACATCATTCTTATCGCGAAACCGCACGGCGAAGTATCACTGGTCTGAATCTGTGCGATTAAGGCACAAGCACGACGGGCCGCGTGGCTGCAAACGTCCCGGCCTGAAGCCGCACGAAGTAGAGGCCGGCGGCGAGTCCCGACCCGTCGAACGCCGATTCGTGCCGACCCACCGGGAGTTCGACGTCCACGAGCACGGCCACCTCGCGGCCGAGGATATCGTAGACCGTGAGTCGCACCGGCCCGGCTTCGGCGAGGTCGAAGGCGAGTGTCGTCCGGTACGCGAATGGGTTGGGATATGGAGCGTGGAGGGTGTGTCTGGCGGGTGATTTCCCCCCGCCATCCACGCTCACGGTAAAGTTGAACGGGGTGCTGAAGGCGTCGAGTTCAATTACACGTGGTCCTGAGAAGCTTCCACCGCCGTTCTGCACGAACTCTGCGCGGAAACGGCTCGATGTCGTTTCGGGCAGGTTTGCACAGAGCACGAGTTGGTTCTGATCTGTTCCTCCACCGTAAGGCAGCACGGGCTCAAATTCGTACAGCAGCTCAAAAGCCTGGGTATCGGTATCGAAGCCGAACAACCGAAATTGCCGAAATGAGCGTCTGAGGAGCCCCTGGTCGTGTCCGGCCCGCAGAACGAAGCTCTGTGGCGCAACCTCGGTTGTGGTCTCCCATTCGACGAAGTGTTCGAAGCCATCGTCCCGGTCGTCTCGCAAGAAGGCGAAGCCGGGTTCGGAGGTGGAAAAGTCCCCGCCGAAGATGTTCTCTCCCTCCTCGTCGTTCCCACTCTTGAAGCCGCTCGATGCCGTTATGGTCGTTCCTCGAGAGACGTCCCAGAGGTCCATCGTAACGGGAGCGAGCGGGCAATCCGCCATTGCCGGAGCCACGCCCAGAAGCGGTGCCGTCGCATCGGCGAAGCCTGTTGCAAGGGTTCCGGTTCGCGCGAACGGACTTTCGTCCTGCACCGTGGGGCTGTCGGCCGGCTCGTTGAAGTTGAGAAGCAAGAGGCTGCTCTCGTCGCTGTCGAGATCGCCCATCGGTGGAGTGAACGAGCTGCCGCTGTAGCGGGCCACGTCGGATATCCGAACGGATTCGAGGTATCCGACGAAGCCGGGGTTGAGCGAGCCATCCCGGAAGATGGCTCCGATATGGGCGAGGCCCGCGCCATTGCCCACGGAAATGCTCATCGGCCGAGACACCAGCAGGATTCCGTCCACATATATCCGCTCCTCCCCGCCATCGTAAACATAGGCGACGTGGTGCCACACGTCGGGGGCCATCACTGCGCTGACGGCGAGGGTGCTTCCGGCGGGGTAGTTGCCGCCCGAGACGTACGTAGGGCCGACGTAGAGAACCTTATCCTCCTGGAAGTTGGTCCATTCGTTGAAGAGTCTGCCGGAATTTCCACCGCCGGCGGGAAAGAGCACGACGGCCTCGTAGGTCGCCGCGCTGCCGATCACGGTCTGGCCATCGACCTGGATGACGTCCGTGGGGTCGTCGAAGAAAGCCGTCTGCGCAGCGGCAGGCACGGCGGGCATGGGGAGCGCAAGAAACAGGAATACAGCAGTAAGTGAGCGCATGGCAATATTCGAACAGGTGAAACGCCTAACTCACCTATCGTGAAACTCGACGCTCGCGTATCACGCGATTCTATAACGAATCGATTGGGCCTGCCTCTCCCCCGCCGGTTCCGTAGCTTGCGTCGGCACGGCCCGTCCGCAGTGCGTAATACTTCGCCGTGAGTAGTACCGTGCGCTCAATCCCAAACCAACACGCAGCCTCATGTATCGATACCTGACTCGATACTTTTTACTGCCGACTCTCCTCCTCTTGACGATCATGCCGGCGAAACGTGCGAGCTTCGCGCAGGAGGTGCGCCCACTTAAGGATGCATATGACGACGCCTTCTTGGTGGGCACGGCGGTCAATGAGGCCATTGTGGCGGGGGCCGACGCGCATGCACAGGAGATCGTGATCCGCCACTTCAGTACGATCACGCCGGAGAATGTGATGAAGGCCGAGGTCATCAATCCCGAGCGGGGCGTTTATAATTTTGGTCCTGCCGATGCCGTCGTTGAGTTCGCGGAGCGGCACGACATGTTCGTCGTCGGTCATACGCTGGTGTGGCATAACCAGACGCCGGGATGGTTTTTCGAGAATGAGCGCGGGGAGCCCAACACGCAGGAGGAGCAGATCGAGCGGATGCGTGAGTTCATCGAAGCGGTGGCGGGCCGCTATGCCGGACGCA
>CAZRTY010000167.1:0-4805 GCA_964603055.1 uncultured Rhodothermales bacterium
AGGCCGACAAAGCACAACGAAGAGATGCTCGGTTTTTGAACGGCCTGCTACTCCTCTACAAGTTGACCCATAAAATCGTAAAGCAATATTTCATAGTGATTGGATTCATGTGACTCATAATCCGTTAATCAAGCACCACCATCCGTCGCGACGGCAGAGGCGCTCCGTTTACGCGCAGCACATACATATACACGCCGCTCGCCAGGTTTGTCGCATCAATGCTGACGGTATGATCGCCATCCGCCTGTTCAGTATTCACTAGTACGGCTACGAGTCTTCCGAGAACGTCATAGACGCGTAAATCCACCATCGACCGTCTCTGCAGCGTGTAGCGTATACTGGTGGACGACATCACCGGGTTGGGATAGTTCTGGTGCAGATAGTCGGACAAGGCTACGCCCGGCTCATCGTCGATCGACACATCGAAATCGTCGATGCTTTGGCCATACACCGTCCCATCCGGCATGCTATACCCGGTCATGTTCATATGTCGGTGAGTGACCGGTGTGTGTAGGACTCCCATCCCTTCAACATAGAAGAATGGCCTGTTAACTGAGTCATACACAGGCAGAGGAAGGTTTGACAAGACGGTAAGTGATTTCATGAATGAATCCTTATCCGGCGGATAAAATGTCCGGAACCCGGTCGATAGCGAGTCATCACCCCATACGATCCGTCTTTCCACCCCATCAGGAAACTTCAGCGTGGTATCAACCAGTGCGAGGTGGGGCAACCCCGGCATTCGATAACTTTGCTCAATGAATCCGTCTACATTCTCTTCTTCCGGAACAAACTTGGAGAAATGACCGGCTATTGAATCTCCTTCAGTGATGTCGAAGTCGAATATGAGGGAGTCTTCTCGATCAGTATGCAGGAACAGCAGTGGGCCGTCCATTCGATACAGTACCGTATCGTACACGACGTACGCCTCCGGGTCTTCCGGCAAGAAGTCCTTGCTTTGCTGCCAGGCCACCTCGGCCCATTTTATCCCGTTGATGACCTTTTCATCGATTACACGTTCGATCGCAAGTCGGTTAGCGCCTGCTGCCGTTAGACACACCCCATAGAGGGAGCAGTCACTGAAATAACGCTCGGTGCCCACAGTCAAATCGTAGTACGTTGGCGAAGGAATCGCAGGCACGCCATACTCTCGCCCGCCTACATTTGCGTACACGAGAAGACGCCGCCACCCTGATTGCTCCGCCCTACTGGACGCAAGGCCGATATCGCTAAGCATTTCGTGGCCACCGCCAAGCGACGAGAATCGTTTGGATGCCGCCACCTCGATAGTGTCCGGCGGCGTAGACGGAATCACGTGCTGATAGTCGTAACCGCCAGTTATCGAATACATCTCGCCCTGCACGCCCTTACAGTCGTAGTTCAAGGCGCCGAACGGCCCATCGAGGCCGCACGGAACACCCATGAACCATAGAACGAACGGGTTGCCGGCCGCATCGTGCGTGTACTCGATTACGTTGGCAAATTCGGTATCGTATCTGACGTAGGTGCTATGGGCTGACTTCAATCTCCCGGCCTGACCGAGCACAGTGGTTTCAAGCGCGTACCACACTTCATCGTTGAATGTAGTGTCGGCCACGATTCGCCACCGTGCGATATCGTCCGGCACCGGCGGATCGATGAACGGGTCGGGGTCGCCCACCAGATAGTGCCACTCATTGCCGACTTCCAGCGGAAAGTAGCGCCGCCAGTCGAGTGTATCTGCCACCGGCTGCGTTGTGGGTTCAGTTGTACGATAAATGCGACCGCTTTGAGTGCCAGCGAATAGGTAACCCGTTGAATCCACCGTGACCGCCGAAATACTCTCCGTCAGCCCTGCTGAGTAGTCGGTCCATGTTACACCGCCGTCCGCGCTACGTAATATCCCGCCTGTGTTTGCGAAAACAATTCCTGCCGTGTTTACGGCGAAGTCGTGGGCTCTGCCTTGGTAAACTATACCCCACGACCGCCCACCATCGGTCGACCGTGCTATCCCAGCTGATGTTCTGGCAAGGAGAACTCCTTCAGTTGGTTCGAAAAAACCGTAGACATTCCCTTCCAGAGGTACGGGCTGCCAGGTTTTCCCATCGTCCATGGAGATGACCGGCCCCTGAGAGATTGTGGCGAGATAGTCTCCTGATCGTGCGATGAGTATCGATCGTGCCGGGCTATCGGTCAACTGACTCCAAGTGACACCTCTGTCGACTGACACGTACAGTCCGCCGTCGGTGGCCGCCAATACTGTACTTCCTCTCACAGAAACGTCCCATGCCGGCACAGAAGGGAGCGTGTTTGTGGACCACGTCTCTCCCATGTCGTCCGAGCGGAGGACACCGTCTGAATAGGCAGCTACGAATACCGTCCCATCACCTTGCGGCGCAATCGTCTCAATGTGAGGAGCGGCAAGATCCCCTGCTTCCCAGCTTCGTCCATGATCAGTGGACCGGTAGATGCTTCTCGGCTCTTGTAGAAGCGCGGCGTACACTTCGCCCGCTGGACCAGAGCCCATTGCAAGTACCCAGGGAAGCTCTTCGTTCGGAGGGCCGAACTCGTGGACCGGCTCCCAAACCGACGACTGGGCCCTGACGGGCACCGTCGCAATGTGGCAGCATGCGACGAGGAGAAGTAAGGCGATGAGCCCGATCCTGATAAACTGGTTCATGAGTCGTACCAAAGGGATGCTGCTTGAGACATTCCCAAGAATAAATGAGAGAATCTGCCCCAGCGAACACATGACTGATCAAGGCAAAATTACATAGTACAGGAAGCCCTCAGTCGCAATAGCAGGGATGAAATAAAGCGTAACGAATCCCCATACAAAAAGCCGCCGCCCAGCGAAGGACGACGGCTTTTATCACATACAACAATCCGTGTAAATCAGGTGCTATCTCACCGCCCGTCAACGTGCTGCAGATGCGGCGGTATGCCGTGGCTCTCCACGGTCGGCACGTAGTCGGTCGGTCCTTTGCGGGCCTCGGCGGCTGCGGCGTCCCATTCCGGCAGGATGTTGCGGATGAACTCGACTTTCTCTTCCTCTAACCGCTCCATGTCGAGTCCGATGTAGGCCTGCAGTTCCTCCTTGCTCTCGAAGTTGGGCATGGGAACAGGCTGGTCGACGCCGAGCTCGCCGAGGATCCGCGAGAGCTCGAGCCTTGCCTCGCCCGCGATCGCAATGGATGAGGCGAGGATCCGCCCCGATTCGGTCGGCGCGTGGAAGCCGGCGCCGTGCGAGGCCGCGATCCAGTCCCACCGCCACTGCGCGGCCCGAATTTGCTCGAGGATCGGCCGCATCTGGTCCTGCGTGGCACCGGCATCCCAGGCGGCTTTGGCTTCGATGTGCAACTGAGCGAGGCTCCGCTCGGCGGTGCGCCGCATCTCGTTGACGGCATCCTGCATGACGTACACGCGGTCCGTCAGCTCCTGCTCGGTGCCGCCGTGGCAGACGAGGCATGAGTTCGCAACATTATTCAGCGGACTCTGAATGTGGTGGTCGGTGAACTTGACACCGCCCTCGCGCCGGTACGGCATATGGCAGTCGGCACATGCCACGCCGCGCTGCGCATGGACGCCCGTCGTGTAAAGCTCGTAATCCGGGTGCTGTGCCTTGATCATCGGGGCGCGGCTGAGGGCATGTGTCCAGTCGACATGGCCGCGCTCGTCGAGCGTCGCCTCGACCGACTCCACGTCCAGCCCCTGATCCCACGGGAACGTCAGGTGGAAGGTCTCGGGCTCGAAATAGTACTCGACGTGGCACTGCGCACAGACGAGCGACCGCATCTCCTGATGGCCCACGCTCTCGATGTCGATACCTCGCCGGTCGAAGGCCTCGACGAGCGCCGGCCGCGTAATACGGAGGTTCATCGTGGCCGGGTCGTGGCAGTCCTGGCAACCGATGGGGTTGACGACCTCGGTTCCGAGGTCGTGCCATGTGGCCGCGTAGAACTCCTCCACACCCATCTCATTCATCAGGCGCGGCACATCGGTGCTTTTGCACGTCCAGCACGTGGCAGGCTGTGGCACGGCTGTGCGAAGCGTCGTCTGGATGTCGTAAACGGCATAGTAATGCCCCCGTGCCTCGGTATAGTCGCGCGCAAAGGCATACCCGGCCCAGAGCACGGCCATCTCGGGATGCCGTGCGAGCTCGTCTTCGTTACGGGCGCCCATGTACTTTGAGACGAACGTGGTATCGAGGGTACGGATGTACGACTCGAACTGCCGCGGGAATTGCTGGCCCCATACGGCGTTGCGCGGCTCGAATTCCGGCAGCGGCCGGATGGGCACGCCCGCCGTGTATTGCGCTTCGGCGCGGCGTTCGACGATCGTGGCGCCGAGTAATCCGACGAGAAATACGATGACAAGCGTCCCAAGGAAAAGCAGCCAGCCTACCCACGGTCGCTGTGAGACGATTTCGGAGATACGTGCCATGAGTTTGATCTACTCGGGTGAATTAGCGCTTCGCTGGAGCCAGGGCCGCATCCACTCGGGGATGGCCCGCCCCGGCATCGGGACGTGTTCGTAGGGGACGGCCGACAGGCTGCGGATCTCGCCGTGCGGCGTCGCTCGGTGGCAGTCGACACAGCGCAGGCCGCCTTCGTGCTGGAGATCGCTGCCGCTTACGTTCTGAAGCCCGACGTCGTGGATGATATCGTAATGGCACCGGACACAGTTCTCCTGCACCACGCGCATCCCCGGCTCGCGGATGCGGATGACCTGCGGCTCGAGCCGCAGGGTGAAAATCGTCGAGTGATAGAGCCCGTCCGACGCCTTGAAAAAGTAATGGCGGAAGATATTGTCCTGCGGAACGTGAC
>CAZRTY010000168.1:0-2885 GCA_964603055.1 uncultured Rhodothermales bacterium
GCGTCGGCATTGCTGGGCGTCCACGAGTCGTCTGTCAAGCGCTGGTGCGACCAGGGCGCGCTCGCGTGCTCCCTCACGCCGGGCGGGCACCGGAGGTTTGCCTTCGACGTCGTGCTTGATTTCGCTCGGACGTCGAGCCTCGCCAAGCCGCTGCTGGCGCTGGATGGCTTCGAGCGTGCTGCATGGCTTGGATCTGAACAGATGAGGCTGCAATCGACCGGCGATGCGCTGATCACGCTCGCCTACGAATGGCTTGACCGGGGTCCCGCGGATTATCTGTCGTCCTTGCTGCAGTTCCTGCTCTATCAGGGCCACGGCCTCGAACGTCTCTGCGATTTATTGCTTGCCCCGCTCGCTCGCCGGGTGGGTGATGAGTGGGAGGGAGGGCGCGTGGGCGTAGGAGACGAGCACAGGATGACGCAGGTCTTGCTCGACGCACTTCTCGTCGCGCGGCCATCGCCAGGCCGTCTCGACAACCCTCCCGTGGCAATCGTCGGAGCCGCCGAGGGTAACCGCCATGACTTCGGAGCCCAGATGGTGCGGTGCGCGCTCGAGGCGGTCAACTGGCGTGTGATTTACCTGGGCGCCGATGTGCCTACGGAGGATGTGGCCGCCCAGCAGATGCGCGAGAACGCCTCGCTAATCTGTCTTTCGTTCGTTCCCCCGCAAATTGGCGCCGATGTAGATCGCACACTGGATTTACTGGCGCTGCACTACGGAGCGACCGGCGGCCCGGCGGTGGCCGTTGGTGGTTCCGCCGTCGACGGGGCAAGCCCCGGCGCGCGGTCCGGCCCTTTCGAGGACGTGCGCCCTTTCAATCGCATCGAGCCCTTTGCCGTCTGGGCTAAAGAGCTTCTTTCTGCAGTCAAGACCTCCCACTGATATGGAACGGATGAGAGTGACTCACAAAATTGAGCGCGCAGGGTTGTGGATTCTGGGAGCGTTCACGCTGATTGCCGTCGCCGGTTACGCGTCGTTCGGCCGGCACCCCGAACTCATCGCGCGCTTCCCGGGCGCCGTTGAGTTCTACTCGGTCTCCTTCGCTTTCTTCGCGCAGGGCCACATCCTCATTGCCGCGGCGGCACTCATTGCATACCTGGCAGGCCGGGTGCGGATGGCCTGGCTCGGCGCCTTTGCAGCAGTCTACGCGGCAAGCCTGTTCAGTGAGGTCGGCGGAACGAGCATCGGTTTTCCTTTCGGGGACTACGACTACTCGGCGCTGCTTGGCTGGAAATGGTTCGACCTCGTGCCATGGCTCATCCCACTGAGCTGGTTTGCGATGGCCGTGCCGTCGTTCGTCATTGCGATGCGAGCGTTCTCTGACGAGCGGCCATGGTCACGGATCGTATTCGCGGCATATCTCCTTGTCTTGTGGGATCTGGCGCTTGATCCTGCGATGAGCTACCTGGCACCGTACTGGCGATGGACGAACCCCGGAGCTTTCTATGGCATGCCGGCGGTTAATCTGTTCGGCTGGGCGCTTACGGCCGTCGTCATCATGGGGGTGCTGCATTGGATGCGCGCCGGCACCTGGATGCAACGGTTGTCACCGCGGTGGATGACCGCCTATTACCTCCTCACGCTTGCGATGCCCTTCGGGATGATCGTTGCCGCGGGACTGTGGTGGGCGGTGCTCGCAACGCTCGTCGCCCTCGCCGTTGCTGCGTTCATCCTGCGATCTGCCTTTCACAGCGATGATCGACCAACACCCGACCAGGTAGAGGCGAGCCCGGTGGACGACGAGGAGGAAGACGAGCCGGAGGCCGTGAGCCATTTCTTCCAGCGGCATTCCCGCTCATTTTCGTTCGCGGCACGCTGGTTTCCAGCGAGGCAGCGACGGCTGGTCGCGTCCCTGTATATGTTGTGCCGCACGATCGACGACCTCGTTGATCACTCGGCATCGAAAAACAGGGCGGAGGTAGCGCGCGAGCTCGACGACTGGTTGCGGCAAGTTCGGCAGGCGTACGACGGCCGGCCTACCGGCATCAAATGGCTCGACGAAGTCATGACCTCATCACGCCGCGCCGGACTCCCTTTCCAAGTCGTCGAGGATCTTTTTGAAGGGGTGCGGTCCGACCTGGGCGGCGTCCGCATCGAGACGTGGGAGGACCTTCACCGCTACACGTATCAGGTGGCATCCGTCGTCGGCATCTGGATGTGCTACCTGTTCGGCGTGCGCAGTGATGAGATGCTTCTACGCGCGGCCCACCTTGGCCGTGCGATGCAGATGACCAACATCCTCCGCGATGTAGGTGAGGACTTGCGGCAGGACCGCGTGTATCTGCCGGCGGTCTTGTTGAGGGAGCACGGACTGTCGGCAGCCGATTTGAAGACGGCGGCAGACACGGGTGTTCGTCCCGAGGCTTATCGCAAGGTGCTGGATGCCTTCGTAGAGCGCACGGACGCCTACTATGCGTATGCGTCGCCCGCCATCGCGATGCTTCCGAACGGCTTTGCACCTGCAACGGCCGTTGCCTCGGCTGTGTACCGGGGGATTCACGCGGCGGTTCGGGCAAACGGATATGATAATCTGAACACGCGTGCCGCTACGTCGACGCCGACGAAGGTTCGCCTGGCTGCTGTTGCCCTGCTGGGATTGTGGAGCCGCCAGGCAAGCCGGGGTGTGCGTACGGCTCTCGGCCTTTCCCGTGCGACGACGGATGTCGCTTTCGATTTCGCCGGCGACGGCTCCGCGGCAACGCCTTCCCACATTCATCTGCGGCCGCGATTCATGCGAGAGCGAGCGCACGGCGAATCACCGATTGACCGCACCGAGCTTCGGACGTACCGTCCAGCCTCGGTCATCTTCTCCGTGAACCGAGGAGATCGATGAAGACGGCCATTGTGATTGGCGCCGGTTTCGGCGGACTCGCCGTGGCCAACCG